>CAZAIZ010000015.1:0-14316 GCA_964485275.1 uncultured Pedosphaera sp. | reverse complement strand
TCGGCTCGGTAGAGGTTTTGCTGAATGAAGAGGAGCCTCCAGTTGAGGAAATTGTCATCGCGATGCCCTCAGCACCTGGAGAGCGAGTACGTGAAATAACGAACTTGATTCAAAATCTGAAGATTCAATGTCACACAGTGCCTGCCCTGAGCCAACTGGCTCAGGGCCAGGTGGTGACCGCCTTGCGTCCGGTTGATATTAATGATGTGTTAGGTCGGGAGTCGGTGGATTTGAACACAAATGAATTGGTCGGATTTTTTACGGGTAAAACGGTTCTAGTTACTGGAGCGGGAGGGAGTATTGGTTCAGAATTATGCCGGCAATTGGCCAATCTAAATTTAAATCGGCTAATATTGGTTGACCGATCCGAGGCGCATCTTTTTGAGATTCATGCAGAGGTCGCAAGTAAAGCGAAGTCAGTGCCTCTGCTATTGGATGTTTTGGACAAGGATGCCTTCAACGAGGTGTTGCAGGAGCATCAACCGGAGGTAATGTTTCATGCTGCCGCCTTCAAGCACGTTGCACTGTTGGAGGATCAGCCAGCGAGGGCAGTTCGCAACAATGTTTGTGCGACTCATTTATTGGCTGACTTGGCGGTGGAAAACGGGGTCGATTTTTTTGTGTTCATCTCTACAGATAAGGCGGTTGACCCCTCTAGTGTAATGGGGGCGAGCAAGCGGTTGGCTGAACGTTTGATCAAAGGTCATGCATATGCCTCAAAGGGAGTCCACTTCATTTCGGTGCGATTTGGAAATGTACTCGGCTCCTCCGGGAGTGTTGTGCCTATTTTCCAGAAACAAATTGAGGAAGGCGGTCCTGTTACAGTCCGTGGGAAAACGGTTTCGCGTTTTTTTATGAGCATTCCTGAAGCTGCCGGGCTAGTGATTACCAGTGCGGCGCTCGGGGTAAATGGAGACCAGTTCATTTTAGACATGGGCCAGCCTGTGCTTATTGCAGATTTGGCTGAGCAGATGATCCGTTTGAGCGGGAAAACACCAGGCAAGGAAATCGTCATTGAGTTCTCAGAACTTTTGCCAGGAGAAAAGTTGCATGAGGCATTGAACTCAGCTGATGAAGAACTGGCTGATACCCCTCATTCGAAGATTAAACGTATTCAGCGAGCCAATGTTCAGGATTCCGAATGGAACATTCTGCTCTCCGAGCTGGAAGAGGCACGAGGGCAGGGTGATGATTATGCGCTGCGCATCTTAATGAAGTTCGTGCCCGGCTTCCGTTCCAAATAGCCGGAATTCCCCAACTGACAAAATTTATTGGGCCGGAGGTCTGTTTATTACAAGGCGGTCTTTAATCTGTGGAGTTGGAGGTGATTATGGTCTCAGTCGTGGCGTTTTGGTCAGCCGCAGAAGTGAGTTTAACACGTCGAGTTTCTAATCCTCCGGAATCTGCCCATGAAGCATTGCGATCATTGATAAAGGCTTTGGTGATGGAGATTTGGGAGCCTTCAGCGTCGACAGTAAGACCTCCGGGGGTTGCAATCGGATTGAAATCAAGCGTGAAATAGGTATTTGAAGCGTTGTCTTCAAAGCTGATGGTCTTCACGCCAAGAAAGTTTCTTCCATTAATGACCAGATCGCCATCGTTGATATTGTATATGTTGTTACCGCCATTGTAGCCGCCTCCGGCAAACGTTGTGGCCACGCTGGAGTGGAATGCCGGAGTGGCGCTCATCGAGAATGAACCAGTCGAATTATTATCTGTTACCTTTATGCCGAACGGGGTCGTGATTTTGATGCGGCGACTGGAGGGTGCCGATGAGTCCAATAAATTCGCATACAGAAAGGAATTAGGCACGATAGTCAGTGAGTTGGGACTAACCACAGTAACCCCTGCTGCATTGGGGGAAGTGGAGGAATTTGCAACAATTGTGCTGCCTTGAAGGTTGACGACTTCAATGGAACTCACCAAACCAAAGCCGGTTCCATTAATCTCCATTATATCACTGTCCCTTCGGTAATTTGATGTCCCGCTTGTAATGAAATAGCTGCTAAAGGTGGGGGGTGTGCCGACCTGAAAGCGGAGGTTTTGCGGGGTTAAGGCGTCGTCCCTGGCACTCATCAATTTGAATCGACGCCATTTAGAAGTCAAAGAAGAGTCAGCATAGGTGCCGTTGCCAAACTGAATGGTTTGGGTATCAATCGTAATTGCTGTGTCGACAACAGACACCCCATTGACTGGGACAGTAATCCGTGGATTGCTGGTTAATTCAGTCCCATTTTCATCCACCAGCCGTATTTCTGTAATGCACTTCAAATTCGACCCCGTTAGGGTGATGTTGTCGCCGGTCGTGGCATCACGATTAAAGGTTAGAGGAGAGGTGAACCCGGCAATAAATGTCATAACCGGCTGCGCGTTGACGTTAAATGTTGTGTTGTCATCCGAATTACCCACAGCGTTGAAAATTTTGAACTTTCTCAGGGCAGAGGAGTCGACTCCATCAGCTATGCTGGAAAAGAAGGTGTCCCTGGATATTTGGATGCGACTGCCATTATCATCCACTGAAACGCCCGGGGTGGGCAGGTCCACATACAGTGGTTTGCCGCCCAGTGCCATAGCTGGACTGAGCGAAGAGCCATCTGCATTGACGATTTCGATTCGGTAGGTGGTATTGAGGCCCGAACCGTTTATATCAATAGGTTCATCACGACGATAATTCCCACTGGAGTCCAGTCCGAGGGAAGAGATGCTGGGCTTGGTGGTGATATTGGCAATTAGATTTACAGCATTGGTGCTGCTTAAAGCATCAGCGGCACTGCTTCGCGCCACACGAATCCGACGATTGGATCCGTCTGCCGCAGAAGATATGACATTGACTGGAAGGATTGCGTGGGAATCACTTTTAATGTTGAAACTTGCAACAGTGCTATTGCCATCTGTGGGATAAACCTTGGTTCCATCGGCTGCTTCTACGCGAAAGTGGGTCAAATTAAATTTTATATCCCCAACACGTTTACTTTTGAATCCGTAGCCGTAGATATCCAAATTCTGTTCGACGCGGTCGTAGGTGAGGTTGTCCCGACTGGTGCCTGTAATCACGGGAATACCTGTGTCGATACCTATGCTGGTTGAAGCAACACTTTTGCCAACAGTATTCCAAATAACGACAGAGCGCGTTCCATCGTCCCCTTCGGCCACGTCACCAATGTGACCAGGAGGAATAATGATTTGGTTGTGTGATTCGATAAATGTTTGCACGACTGAGCCCTGGATGGTTTGCAGAACGACATTGCCATCCAGAATTTGTATGGCAGTAGCCGAGGCAAGATTGCTGCCTTCAATAATTAGGTTCTCCTGAGTACGCGTCAGACGGTTATCCTGTCCGGAGTCGATGATCCTTGTGATGACGGGTACTGCTGTGGCCGGCGAGATGGCATTCTCCAAAATAGACATTTGGGCATCGTTGGGGAATACGACTATATCTCCAGGCCCGGGACCCTTGATGTGACCCCATAGGCTGTAGGTGTTGGTGTTACCCACCACGCTGGCTTCGCCACTCCAGATCACCTCAAAGCCCTCGCCCAGTTTGGTTAAGGTGTATTGGATCGGTCCAGCAATGACGCCTGGACCAACATTGGTGGTAAGCAACTGTGCTGGGCCCAGATTATTGGAGTAGTTATTGACCCAGGCTATGTTGTCCGTTCGGTTAAAGGCAATCGGAATACCATCAGGGGAGACGCCGAGTTCATCGGCTACAAAAAGAATGTCCGGCTGAAAGATTGCACGGCCTACTTTCTGCGAAAAATGTTTTAAAGTGGGGACTCCAATAAATGCTGATGCCCCCGGGGTGGTATTGTTCAGGTTCACCACATTCTGCCCATTGGTGCTGACAAAGATATCAGTCCATTCATGGGTGGTCGCCGTGAAATTAATACCCAAAAACGAGTCAAATTGCTGCTCCTGAAACTGAATTTTATCAATTCCACCCCTCATGGCTACATCCACCAGTGCGGGAGGGGCCTGAACAGGCAGGCTGGAAGTAATGGGGAGCCCCGGTATTAGTCCGGCATTACGTCGGGGCACAAAGGCACCCGAAATCCCGGTTGGGTCAGGATACACGCGTCCTGAGCCGCCGGGAAAAACCGGAATGGCAAAAGTGGGGAGAAAATTGGCAGGTGTCATCAGGACGACATTGGGGTCCAGTCCTTCATAGACATAGTTGTTGGTCCGGTAGAGATACTTGAGGCCTCCCGCATCGTCATAGGTGAGTGCATGCCGTGGTTGGTAGTGCCCTCCCATTGCGTTTCTGCCATCGTAGTACACCCCAAACCCAAATAGTGTAGGTTGCTCAGTCCAGAAGATCGCTGTGTTGCCGTAGAATGCGTCTGTGATTGCAGATAAACTGGTCCAGGCATTGCCGGTTGTATCGGTGGTAAATTCCTCCATGTCCGCAAAAGAGGGCAACTGGGTTACTCCTACAGAAGGTGGGGCGTCATGGATCAAGCGGTAACTGAACGCGACATTGTTTATCAAAGAGCTTGGCTTGTAGGTGATCGGGTCAAAGTTTCGGAGACGCACGTTGAAGTTTAACTGAGTGCCAGCGGAGTTTGTCGAAATGGCATGTATTCCGTAGGCGTAGCGGTATGGGTTGCCCAGTCCGAGTTGGTTGATCAATAATCCAAGGGTTAGGCTTTTGATGTCTATGACTTGCGCATTCTTGGCGGTGGTGTTGAGCCAGGTTGTGTTGTAGTTCGATCGAAAACCATGCTGCGTCATTTCTAGGGCGCTAACTCCACTATATTCGTCATTGTGAAAAAAATCATTTACAGCGGTGAAAGCTTCCTTAACAGCTTCACGTCCTTCCAAACCAAAATATTGCATGAAGCTGGCATCGAACGCATAGGTTAAGAGCGGGATATTCCACCGGAAAAAAGTCTTTAAATCCTTTGGCCCTCCCAGATCATCAGTGTAGTTAAAATCGATCCCCCCACTGGCAATCTCAGAGGCTTCCATTGGGCCCACCAGGACAAAAGCCTCCGTTTCCGGGGCTGCCCACAGTCCAATCCACAACAGAAAAGCTAACAATAATCGCTTCACGCTTTATCTAAAATTTACAGGGAACCCTGCTATGTTTGGCCGCGAAATACGCCTGTGACTTTAGTCACAAAAATCAGGTTATATCCCTCCTAGCTCGCGATTATGAACTCAGTAAATTCGAGCCCAACCATTAGTTGCTCCCAGAATAGGGGGCCGAGTGAATAAGTGGATTGCCAGAAGAGTAAGGTCGCCTATCAGGTTGGCAGGCGAAGCAATTCGGTAACAAGATTCACCGAAATCAGAGTCATAATCAGGGCCAGCAAAGTTGCTACTCCAAAGAGAATGGTTAGCTCGGTTATTTGCATGATCAGGATAGTTCGTTGACTGCCGCCCAAGAGAAACATCGTTTCCATCTCTTTTTGCCTGATTCGCCTCGAAAGGGTTACGATCAGGCCCAAAAGTATCAGCATGGCAGTGGTTATCAACACGTAGTTGGAGTCGAGGAATTGTCGTATGCGTACCATCATACTCATCATTTCATTCACGGTCTTGAGAGATTTAAGTGCTTGAATTCGGTCGTTGTGTTGATAGTGGCTGAGTGTCATTGCCATGGATTTTTTGTCCTTGGGTGAGGCTATGATCGCAGTCAAAGGAAAGCTCTTTGGGTTACCGTGGAAATGGAATGAATCCACATTTTCGGGAGTAAATTCGAGGTGTTTTTTTATCAGTACCGTACTCAAATGGGTTGAGTTTTGATCATCGTGGCCGTGTCCGATTCCTGCAATAACCCACGCCGTATTTAGATTTACGAAGATAGCATTATCATCAGCTGTGTTACTGGGGGCGAGAACAGCCGTGATGTTGAGTTTCAACGGATATTCTCCTGCCAGATCAACCCAATTCACGCTATCTGTCATTATTGTGTCCCCCGGGCCTAGCCCCAGTTGCGCGGCAACTTTTGATCCCAGCTCACAATCTCCCAGAATCTTCATGGTGTTTCCCTGTCGGATTTTTAGGTCGCGAAAATGGAAATAATCCACGGTGGTCCCCACCACCGGGTATCCGCGAGCCGAAAATTGGGTGTAGATTGGAATCGCAAGGCCATAATCCGCCTGAGAAAGCTCCCGATAATTTGCGTAACTAATGAGGTCATCTACTTTAGCACGGTAATAAAGTCCGTGCAGTACAAGGTCAAACCGACTGCCTTTGGCTCCAATAATTAATGGAGTATTCTGGGCACGCTCGTGGATCGAGGAATCAAATCTGTTGAATAATTGGTGTGTCACCAGTGGCAGGAAAAGCGTGAGAGCAATCCCAAAGACCATGGCTGAAGATTGGCTCTTATGGCTTTTTATGTACTGCCACGCCAGAAAGAAACTAGGCATTGGCAGCCTCCTGGATGTGAAATTGTTCAAAATCGATGACCTGTTCAAACTGATCTAGCAGGGTGTGGTCATGGGTTACCATTATCAGGGTTGCGCCGGTAGAGGTCGCCTGCTCAAAGAGTAAATCCAGAATATGGACCTTGCTGCTGGGAGGCAGATTTCCCGTGGGTTCATCCGCCAAAATGATTTGAGGATCAGGAATCAGGGCACGGGCGATGGCTACTCTTTGGCGTTCACCTTGTGAAAGTTCATTCACCTTTGCCTCAAGCTTTTCAGCGAGCTCCAGTTCTCTAGCAAAGGATTCCAAGTGTAAGTCGGCCTTTTCAGTAGGCTCTAGGGCGTCATTCAAGCGAAAAGGAAGCAGTAGATTTTCTCGCACGTTGAGGTATTCAATCAACCGGAAATCCTGAAAAACAAGGCCGACGTGTTGGATGCGAAATGCCCGCAGCTCCTCATCCTCCATTGAATGGAGCGAGTGATTCCCAATCTGTAAGGTTCCTGACTGGAGGGCAGAAATGCCGGAGAGCAGCTTCAGCAATGTGGTTTTGCCGGAGCCACTGGGCCCAATAAATGCAACTCTTTGGCCAGAGTCAATCTGCAGGTTTGGGATGCTCAGCCCGAAGCATTCTTTCCCATAGGAAAACTTCACGTCCTGGAGATTAACTTCCATCAACCATCCTTGAACTGGCGCAAGCCGGTTTCAAAACGCACACGTTTTTCATCAGTAACTTCAAATCCCGAGATCCGGCCCTTTCCTGTTGCTGATGTATCCAGTGTGATGCGCGCCGAATACTGGTTTTCCCGCGTGTGAATATGACCCCAGTGCTCCACAGAGCCTGTCACATTCCATGTGCAAAGCAGGGCACCATCCCTTTCTGGTTTCATGGAAACAATCCGCACCTCTCTCACGCTTGCTACTGCACCACCTTGTTCCTGCATGCGGAGTCCATTTTGAACTTGTAAAAACAACTCTTCGAGCAGCTCTCCGGTAACGCTATGCTCGAGTGCATCGTATACGTCGCCTTGGTCTTGATAATCGTATGCGCGATAGATATTTTGCATTAGCTTGGAGGTATGTTTGCTTCGATCATGGACCGGAATGTGGTGCCGAAAGAAAAAGGCACCAACCAGCCAGATGGCGAGCACTCCTGTGCAGCGTGGGATTCGTTGTGGGTGGTTTTTGTATAGAGCCCAAGTGAAAGCTCCTCCTGCAAAGGCGATGGCGATTAGCATTAGGCTCACGCGTGAAATTCCACGACTGATATTAAATGCCATTGACGGGAGAGCTTCCCCTTTGCGTGTCCATTGGTAATGAGGCTGGTCTTTAACGAAGAACTCTTCTGTTGGGTTCAAATCACGATCATAAATAATTGAGCGAAGGAATGGAGCCGTTTCATGAAAAACCTCCCATGTCATTTTCACCGACTGGGGTGGGGCCTTGGCAGGATAGGACAGGATGATTCCAATTCTGGCCTGATAGGCACTGATGCGACGGGGCTTGGCGTCCTGGGCAAAGTCATTGATATCGAGTCCGAAAAACTGGAGCCGCTGCAGCGTGGGTTTTACCGGAATATTATCGATTAGAACCGGATTGCGTTCGCGAAACCATTCGGCAATAAGTTTGTGTGCTGCTTTTTGTTCGTCTACTTCGAGAAACTCCGGGTTTGTGCGTTTCACGGGCAACCATTTTTCGAAAGTGAGCAAAGGCACCAGAATCTCGTGACGGACTTCTCGGTTATTCAGATAAATGTAGGAGTAGAGGCCGGTATAACTGGTGATGCCGAGTCGCCGCTGCATTTCCTCCTCGCGCTTCTTGCGCAACTCGCTCCAGTTCTTGGGGGCTTCGGTTGGAGGGTTCTCCCAATCAAGGGCAATGGTATGCGGTCTTCCAGGCTGCAGCTGCACTGGCTTATCCAGCCATACCCCTTTTTGTAGGACCATGAAATCCATTATAGAAGGTACCAGGCTTTTGGGCCCTCCAAATTGCTGCATGATGGTCATAAACCTTGGTTTTACGTTCGTCGGTTTATAGCGCATCAGAAAAATTGCGTGGCGTTTCATGAGTTCAGCCTGCGGGACACCTTCATCAGGGATGGCCTCCAAGTCGCGTCGCTCCACCTCACCCTTAAGCAAATCCCCTTCGCCACCGCGTATAGAGAAATGTTCAAGTAAGAACGCATCGTGTTTTTTCGCTGCCTTGCGGAGATCGGCGGCATTGAAGATGGTTTTGGAGTCGGCCTTGAGACTATGAAAGAGCACCAGGTCCTCCAGCATAATGCGTAGCTCCACCAACACCTCGTCTTCACGCACGTTGGCAACGGCATTACTCATGGAGATGGGGTGCGCCATGACTGAAACAGCCAAAACCAACCATGTTACCGAAATGATTCTCAGGGGATTCAAGGGCGCGTATTATAGCTCAAAAGTGAGAATTGCGGAAGCTTCAAGGGACTACTCCACTTCGATGATTGTTTCAACCCAATCACGGAAATGCATGTCCTTTGAATCGATATCAGCGGTGATGACATAAACTCCTGGCTTTCTGGGAGCCTGAATCTTTACCTTCACCGCTCCTTCAGCTCGTGAGCCCAGCGTGGTATAGATTGTCTTGCTGAGTACTTTGGCGCCTTGATGGTCATGAGGAGTAATCTTGAAGGTGCGCTGGATCGGCGAGTGGTTTGTCAGACGCACTTCCACCTCGCGCGTTTCGCCAGGCTTCATTACGTTGCCGTAGGGGTAAAAAGTTGCCCATCGTTCGTCGATGCCGTAGTTGGGATCATCCCAAGGGAAAAGATTATGGAGAATTCTGGTGCGCTTGGCGTATTGGGTCTCGAGATAGGTCATTTCCTTGTCTGAAAAGCGAAACACGTGAGGTACGTGTTGATTGATGAGCCAGGTGTCCTTGGGTAACTCACGTACAATCTTGAAACAACGCGAGTAGCCTGAGTCCGGGTGAATGAGGTTTCGATTGAGCAGACAATAGTCGTCAATTCCTGAAGGAGCAAACGAGTCGCCAATAAAAAACACCGGCTTTGTTTTGGGCCGTTCCACGAGTAACGCTCCGTGGTAATACATTTGCCCGGGGAAAAAGCGAAAAGTGAATTCGTACTCATGCCATTTCATTGTTTCACCATCTTTCATGCCTTTTACATCTTTCACTGCATGTTCAGTGAGGCCCGGCATGAGGTATCGTCCAGGGTTCTCCAATACATCCTCGTATTCGGTCGTTGCATAAACGGGGCACTTGAAATGTTCAGCGGCGGCCTTGACCATCTGTGAATGGTCATCGTGCGTGTGGGTAACAAAGATGCCGTCAATTTGTTTTACCACCCCCTTGGCCACCAGGTCTTTCACATATTCGAATTGGGTTTTCCCGCCGCAATCGAGCAGGAACCCGTGGCCATTGTCCGCGACAATGATGCGGCTGGTGGAAAATTGAATGATCCAATCGGGCGTATCGAGATGCAGGCAGTAAGGCATGAGATCAATCTTGGCCCCTTTTCCCAGCACACGCTCACCACAAATACGCATTCGCTCCTCCTTAAAGTACCAATGTAAGGCGTTGGTCGAGAGGTAGTTACGATAGAGCGCTTGCACGCGGCTGATGAGCTTATCGATTGCCTCTGCGGGATTATTAATCACCGGGCCGCGTGCAGGATAGATTACTTCTGGCTTCCAATCCTTGACCTTGCGAAGGCTGGCCACCAGATCTGCCAGCCTGGCTCCGTACCCATGATAGCCTCCGACCTTCGCCTCAGGAATTGCATCTTGAAAACTGTAGAGATCAAATATTTTTCCAGTCCCATAAATCAAATCGCCTGTAAACGCACACCGCTTGCCGCCTATTATTGCTACATACGAGACCGCTCCTCTGGTAAATCCCGGAGTCGCAACCACCTTGAAACTCAATTCTGCCGCTTTCACCACATCTCCGTCTGAAACCCGTTTGTTTACCTTTACCGGTTTCACATATATCTTAGTTGATTGCTGCGTGTAATAATGAAACCTCTTTCTGCTCATTGAAGACCAATACTCATTGGTCTTTTCAAAGTGATCAATTTCCGCTTCCGGTGCGAAAATATATCCCTCCAGCTTTGGTCTCAAGTCCCGCCGGTGATGTGTTAAAAAAGTGTGCGAGGTTTCTTTTGAGGCAGAATAAAAACTGACAGTTTCATTATTTGTGGGGATGTCATATCCACTGATGTGCCCTAAATCTCTTTGCAACACTGCAGAATGAGCTAGCCAGGAAAATGCCCAGAGAGGAATGAGAAATCGCATGCGGGAGGGTATCATTGCTCCGTAATAGTACAACCCTTTGCGGCGACCGCTTCTGGGCTTCGGTGATAATCTTGCAATTAAGGAGTGCTTGAGATTGTTTGTCAGTTAATTTTCTGCTATAGCCCCCCCCGTTTGAGCAAGCTTGATTTAAAAAACATTATTTCCTATTCAGTTTTTGTTGCGGTCGTCTGTGTGTTATTTGGTATTTTTACCTCTGTATCAATTTGTGCTGGATACCACATTTTTTTGTTGGTGCCGGGAGTGGTATGCTTTTTTTGGTCGGTTCGACAGGATGGATTGAAGGCGTTGCCGGCCAGTGGTTGGGCACTGCTGCTGTTGGTACTGCTTGGGGTGATTAGCTGTGCTGTAAATTGGGATACCATGCAGAGGCCAGTAAGGGGATTATTCAAACTCAAATATTTTTTGTTTGGCGTTCTTGGGTTGGTGGCATTGCGATATGTATTTAATCGGGGTGTGCCAAGGAAAGTCATTCGCGGGCTGCTACACCTGTTCTTCGCATCAATTATCATTTCTGTTGCTTATGGCTTGGCGGCTACCTTTGCCAATTTTGATCTAATAACATGGCAGAAAGGATCATTCCCTCGAATAGGAGGCCTTACTCACACTATGAGGTTTGCCTGCGGGTTGAGTATGGTACTTCCAGTGTTGTTGACCCTGTGGTTGCGTCGGCGAGAATGGGGGGATTGGTTTAACGTTCGACTGCTGCAGCTGACCCTGATGGTGGGTTTGGTGGGATTATCGCTGACTCAAACCCGAGGTGCCCTTGTAGGCTTGATATGTTCTTTGGTGCTGGTTATATCTATATGGTGCCCGAAGGCCGGTTACTTGGCTGGCGGAGTGTATGGTGTTTGCATATGCTTACTGGCTGTCGGCAATTATTATACCAATGAGAAAGGTGATTACTTGGGTTCTTTTTTGCGCGGTCCAGGAAACTTGACTTCACGTCTGTCGCAGTACAATGCGGTACTATATGGCATTCAGGAAAGGCCGGTTCTGGGCTTCGGCATGGGCGGATATCCTCAACACGTGCCAAGGATTAAGAGGCAACACGGATTGAGGGAATATCCGGGTGACACGGCGCATTCCCATAATACTTTTTTAGAAGTTGGGGCGAATCTGGGCATTCCAAGCCTGATGGTATTTTTGGCATGGATTTGTCTTTGGGTGAGGGAAAATCAGTGGCAACTATCTGCGTGCCCCCATTTGTTTTAGCCTTTGTTGTTGCGGGTCAGTTCGAGTATCTATTGGATGCTAATAATGCATTTCTAATTTTTTCTTTTATGCCTTAACTTTATGTGGAGGTCGTGCGACAGAGAATTAGTTTATGCGAATTGAAACCTTTCAAGGAGCGCAAACTTTCATGCATTTGAAGAGGGGAGTGGTGCGCACGATCGTTTGAGCTTTAACCAGTTTTTCTTATAGCCCTTGCCAAACATGCCAACAATCCCCCATTTAAATATTCGTGGGATAGGGTTTAACAGGGGAAAATTAAAGATTTCCGAGTAGATTCTGATCTAATGTGCAGTATGGCGTTTGTTGAAACCAAATGGGGGTAAGCTTTCTTTGACAGTTAACTGGCAGTGGTTTTCTGTCCGTCCAAAGAACGATGGGCTTGGATGTCTTATTCATAGCCTCAGGCAACAGTCGGGGGATTTATCAGGAATTGGCTGAGGATTATGCCGCAGTTGAGCCTCCTACCTGGGCACTGCTTTTGGCGCAGTCATGCCGTTCAGTTGGGTTTGAAGCGGCAATCTGCGATGCGAATGCTGAGCGACTGGATGCGGAGTCGGTATTTCATCGGGTGCAGGAGTCGCAGCCCCGCTTGATCTGTTTTGTTGTGTATGGCCAAAATGTTAACGCCGGCACGGTTAACATGTCCGGGGCAACCTATCTGTCCAATTATCTTAAGCAGAAAAATGTGGCCATTCCCATTAGTTACGTGGGTTCTCATGTTCAAGCGTTGCCGGTTCAAACGCTTGATGCTGAGCCATCTATTGATTTCGCCTTTACCAATGAAGGGGTCTACGCACTCCGGAACGTTTTATCGTTGGATGAGATAGATCCCAGTAGACTGTCTTCGATTAAAGGGATTGTATGGCGGGATGGAGTCGTTGTGGTAATGAATCCCGCCGAGCGCGTTGTTCCCGCTGATAAAATGGATGAAGATTTGCCGGGTTATGCGTGGGATTTACTTTCCTTTCAAAACGCTCCTTTGGATCTCTATCGATCCCCCATGTGGCATGCTGAATACGATGAAGCCAAGCGGAGTCCATATGCAGCCATCCAAACTTCCTTGGGCTGTCAATTTGGTTGTGACTTTTGCATGATTAACATGATCAACCGCAATGATGAAGAGGAAGTGGGGGTTGCAGGTAACTATAGTTTGATGCGGCATTGGTCGCCGGAATTTATCATCAATGAATTCGATAAACTGGCGGCTATGGGCGTTTACACAATTAAGATTACCGATGAATTATTTCTATTCAACAAGCGTTATTACGAACCGCTGTGTCGAGCCCTTGCTGCAAGGGAATATCGGGACCAGTTGACCATGTGGGCTTATTCCAGAATTGATACCGTCCGTAGTCCGGAACTTTTGAGCCTTGTGCGAAGTGCCGGAATCAAGTGGCTTGCGTTGGGGATTGAAAGCGGCGACAAGACTGTCAGGCTGGAAGTTGCAAAGGGAAAGTTTGATGAGGTAAATATTCGGAAGATAGTGCAGCAGATTCACGATGCAGGTATAAATGTTATGGCCAACTATATATTTGGCCTCCCGGGAGACACTCTTCAATCGATGCGCAGCACCTTGGATTTGAGTAAAGAGCTCTGCACGTTGGGTTGGAATGCTTATGCGGCCATGCCCTTGCCGGGCAGCAAGTTGTATAGGGAGGCTTTGATGCGTGGCTATGACATACCGTCCAGCTACGAGGGATACTCATTCCATGGTTATGAAACTCAACCGTCAAGAACGGAGGCCTGTACGGCGGCCGAAATTCTCAAATTTCGTGATGATGCATTCGAGGAGTACCATTTATATGAGCCCTTTCTTAAATTGGTTGAAGAGAAATATGGGTCAGCTCGATCGAATGCCATTCAAGAAATGACCAAGATCAAACTTAAACGGCGAATATTGGATAACGATTAGAACAAGGCACTGGCCTACTATTTATTGCATAAGAACTAGCGTGCGCATGGGGTAAAGGACCAATACAGGAATATATTTTCGCTTGATATGTGGGTGGATGCGTTGCACTAAATTGTTCAGTGAATCATTATGATCGAAAACGTGTGCTGGTGACTGGAGGAGCTGGCTTCCTGGGGTCCCACTTGTGCGAACGCCTTTTGGAGGAAGGTGATGAGGTGTTGTGCGTTGATAATTTTTTTACCGGCCGCCGATCCAACGTAGCACATCTTCTTGAAAATCCTCGGTTTGAGTTGTTACGTCACGATGTCACCTTCCCGCTCTTTGTTGAGGTTGATGAGATATACAATCTGGCCTGCCCCGCCTCCCCTGTTCACTATCAGCACGACCCTGTCCAGACCACGAAGACCAGCGTGCATGGGGCGATTAATATGCTTGGCCTGGCCAAGCGGACCGGGGCACGTATTTTTCAGGCTTCCACCAGTGAGGTCTATGGGG
>CAZAIZ010000014.1:0-14364 GCA_964485275.1 uncultured Pedosphaera sp. | reverse complement strand
TTTAGCCCGGCGATGATTTTGCCGAGGCGTTCGCGCTTGGTCGCCTGCGATTCACGCGGCATGACTAAACGAGTTGAGGTTCTTCAATCGAATCAGGTGGGCAATGGAGCGGTGTGCCGTCGGCAGCCTCGGGGTACTCAAAGACTTTACCTTCGAAATTACGGATTACGACGCGGTCTGCATTATGGCTGAGGACATAATTGGGTGCTATGGGGACTTTGCCACCACCACCAGGAGCATCGATGACGTATTGAGGTACAGCATAGCCGGTGGTGTGGCCTCTCAATTGTTCCATGATTTCTAGCCCTCTCCTTACGCTGGTACGTAGATGGGCACTGCCATTGATGAGGTCGCATTGATAGATATAGAGGGGGCGAACCCGGCACATCAGGAGTTTTTGCAACAGCGCCTTCATGACGGTTGTGTCGTCATTTACCCCCTTAAGCAGGACCGATTGGTTTCCAAGCGGAATGCCAGCATCGGCTAGGCGTGATAATCCATCGCGCACTTCAGTGGTGAGTTCACGCGGGTGATTGGCATGCACACTGATGAAAAGCGGATGAAATTCCTTCAGCATATTGCACAGTTCAGGAGTGATGCGTTGCGGAAGAAAAACCGGGATGCGGCTCCCGATACGGATAAATTCCACGTGAGGAATATTCCGCAATTCAGTAAGTAGATGACGGAGCTTATCATCGCTCAAGAGCAGGGCATCACCCCCGGAGAGCAGTACGTCACGCACTGCGGGGGTGCTTCGGATATAGTCGATCTGTTCTTGGAAATTGGGGCGGAAATCATATCCAAGCGCGTTACTCACCAGTCGCGAGCGGGTGCAGTAACGGCAGTAGGCCGCGCACCGATCGGTGACCAAAAAAAGCACGCGGTCGGGATAACGGTGCACGAGGCCCGGTACAGGGGAATGATCGTCTTCCCCGCAGGGGTCATCCATTTCCCATGAGGCAGTGTCAGTTTCTTCAATGCGGGGTAGCATCTGTCGGCGGATGGGACACGCAGGGTCTTCTGAATCAATCAGGTTGAAGAAATGGGGCGTGATCGCCATTGCCAACTTGGTCTCAGCAAGGCGTGCTCCTTCGGTTTCTTCATGCGAAATATTGGGGATATGCTGTTGCAGTCGCTCCAGCAAACTGACGCGGTTTTTGAGCTGCCAGCGCCAGTCATTCCAATCTTCTCCGGATATTTTACTCCAAGCACCACGACCTGAAGGCCGAAATGCCTTTAGGTTTTGCAGCAGTTCTGTTTCCTGAGGTTCTTGATGATCGGGAGTAGACGACATCGCCGATAGACTAAAAAACGTACAATCGGCTGTCAATCTGCCTTAACAGGCGGGGGATTCGTTTGCTTGGCCCGGATATTTTCCTCGTTAGATTTGTTAATCATGTCCCTGAGAATAGTATCCAGCAGATCTAATTGAGATATCGTGCGATTGCTTAGGACTCTACTGGCACTGGGTTTATTGAGGATTACCCGGTTATTTTTCGGGGATCGCGTGCCTAGATGGGTCTCTAGAGCGGAGCGGTAATCCTGTATAAGGCGCGCGGTTTCCGGAGGAGCGTTAACCTGCAGGAACTTGAGGCGTTGCAGGATGGGATTAAGCTTTTGCGCATGTTCGATATGGTTGCCGGTTTTCAGGAAATCCTGGATGGGAACCAATTGGGATGGTTGAGATTCTGCGTCGGGTTTAGGGGGTGGGGCTACACTAATGAAAAGCAGGTCTGACAGATGTGCGAGAATAATTTCTGGTCGCCACCGGTTATAGGCGTCGCGGCTGCGAAACTGAATTTGAGAAAGGGTCCACCATTGTTCGACTTTCAGCATGGTTTTATGCTCGAAAGCGGCTTTGAAGGCGGTTGCGCCGTTTTTGTGTTTGGGTAGTTCACGAAGGAAAAATTGCATTCGTTTTGCTCCTTTAATCTCGCTCAGAAGTTTGTATACAAGCAGGTGAGAATATGCCCGGTAATTAGCAACTTTTGCTCCTTGGGTTAGATCAGGTGGGGGCAGGCTCATTTTTATGAAAGAAACGTTTGGGGAATTTTGGATAACCTTGCGACTGGTGTGCAAAGGATCTAGAGGGTGTGCAAAGTTAATTCCGCCTCCTCCCTTGGTATGAAACGGGACAAACAGGATAGGGCCACCGGTTTGGAGAATTAGCTCGCTTGTGCCAGCGGTGAGCCAGGGGGGTAGGGTTGACTCCTCGCGGGCGTATCGCCCCCCAAATTCCCTCAGTAAAAGATTTACTATAACCTGAGTGAGAGTTCGTCCTGAAAATTCCTGAGGTAAGATGGCTCGGTAATCCCATCCGCCATTAGGGGAGGGGATTCTGCGGACATCGGGCGGTTCACCGAACTTTCCCGATATAATGTGCAGATATAGACGCCCTTGCCATTGTGAACCAATTTTAAATTGTCGGCGCCATTGTTCCTGTACTGAATCGGCAAAGATGGCGAGGGAGGCCGGTGTAAGGCGGACTCGTTCCGGGATGGTTTTGGCCTTGGCTGTCAATATTGGCAGGGGGGAGTTGACTGAAGAAGTAATGACAAACTGTTTTGATCGGCTCGTGAGTGAATGGCCCGGTCGTAGGTTTTGAGCAGAAAGAGAAGCTGGATTCAGCCAAAGAAGCACAAACAATCCCAGGAAACTGAGACTGTAGATTCCTCTGTTGAGACATGCCCTCACGGTTTTTGGGGCTTGCTCTTGGTTGCCGGTTTTTTAGTGCCTGATTTCTCAGGTTTCTTTTTAGTTTCCGATTTTTTCTCAGTGGCTTTTTTGGCGGCTTCTTTGGCATTTTTTTCGCCGCTCTTGTAGCTTTCACTGCGGTAGTCGGTTTCATAAAACCCTCCTCCCTTAAAAATAATCCCTCCGCCGGTTCCAAGCAGGCGTGTCACTTTGCCTTTGCAGTCATTTTTGGTGCACTTTTCCAGCTTGGGTGCCTTGATGGATTGAAAGTGCTCGAATATTATTCCGCACTTCGCACACTGATACTCGTAGGTTGGCATGTAGTGAAGTCCCCCTTCTCTTGCTTTTTTCTAAGGGAAAATAGGCCTTTTGGTCAAGGCGTTGCTGACTTGCTTTTCACAGGTTATTCACATAGCGTTCCTTTGAACCCAAAACGCCCACGGGCGAATTATGTGCTATGGCTATGACTCGGCAAAAAGTATTGGACCAGTATTTCATGGATGCGCGCCATAAGTTGATTGATGTGGCCGCTTTTCTGGATCGTGTGGAACGGGCTGAAGGAGACGCGGACTTTCGTCTCGATGCCTTCCATGATGCAATGAAACGACTTGAGGATGGAAGCAGCGATCGGGCAAATGACGTCTTGATGGCCTTTAGTGATCCTACTGAAGAACCCATTGAAGTTGCTTCAGGCAAGGGCGCATGTGGAGCTTGGCCGGGCAAGAGCGAGTAAAAGAACACGGCCTTCATGCGTTTTATTGAACCTCACGCGCATATGGTCAGTCGTACGACTGATGACTATGCGGATATGGCGACCGCCGGTTGCATAGCTCTTTGTGAGCCGGCGTTTTGGGCGGGATTTGATCGGGGCAGTGCCGATGGGTTTCGGGATTACTTCCGCCAGTTGACTGAATACGAGCCTCGCCGTGCAGCTAATTACGGCATCAAACATTTTACCTGGCTCTGCATTAACCCCAAGGAATCTGAAGACATGTCCTTGGCAAAGGATGTGCTCTCGGTGATTCCTGAATTTATGGAATGCCCCAACGTTTTGGGTATTGGCGAGATAGGTTTAAATAAAAATAGCCGAAACGAGCTCAAGGTATTGGAGCAACATGTGGATCTGGCTGCTGAGCACGATCAGCTAATTCTAGTGCATACGCCTCATCTTGAAGATAAACATAAAGGAACCTGTTTAATCCTGGATGTCATCAAGAATGATAGCCGGATTAATCCTGAACGGGTGATGATTGATCATGTGGAAGAACATACCATCGGCATGGTGCTCGATGCGGGGCACTGGGGAGGGATGACGTTGTATCCTGAAAGCAAATGTTCACCTGCTCGTGCAATTGACATGATTGAACGTTTTGGTTCAGATCGTTTGTGGTGGGATGCGGCCTGTGACTGGGGCCCGAGTGTTCCATTGGCCGTGCCGCGTACCGCCTGTGAAATGCGCCGCCGTGGGCACGATGAAAAGCTTGTTGAAAAGGTTATTTTTGAGAATCCCAAAACCTTTCTCAGTCAAAGTGATCGGTTCAAGCTGTAGGGCTGTTTTCCTCCGACCCCATTGCGATAATCTACATTCGTGGTAACTTGTATTAGATCGAAACGGTCGTGGAGGGAATCCCATGCGGTATCAATTCGTTCTGATTACGTTGGCGCTTTGCCTGCAGATTACGCTTCTCTGGACTCTGGGGATGCGCCTCGACACGGACTCGGGCAGGGTTGCTATTCAGCCCGAAAAAGTGATTACCCCCAAATCTGAGGAAATCAAGTCCTTCGTGGTTCCGGCAGTAGTTTCAGTGCCCAATCCTCAAAAGTTGTTTCCTCGAATCACCCCCCAACAAGCCCCGAAATCGATGCAGCATCTGTTTGAGGAGGGGAATCCTGATCACGCCATAATTGAACATGCGATTCGGGATAAGCTCGAGTATGACACAAATGAAAGGCCCGAGGGCGAGTTAACTGACCGGATGTTGGCGAGCGTCACATACTTGGATTTGAACCGAAAAGGGTTAAAGGATATCCGACCACTCTCCGCTCTGGTCAATTTACGTCAGCTAAATCTTCGCCGGAATCGAGTGGTCGATTTTTCGGTTGTTGACACATTACCGTTCTTGAATGCCCTTTACATAAGGGATAATCCTGCATTGACCAAAAAAATGGTTCGCGCAGCAAAAAGACGCATGCCTAATTGCGTGATTGTGCACAATACAAAATAGGAGCACTTTTATTCATTGCCGTTTGCCTTCTTGCTTGTGTTTAATCCTCGCCCATGGAACTAAAGCACGGGCTGCATCTGGCCTATTGCACTAATATTCACCGGGGAGAGGACTGGGCTCAGACTTTTAACTCACTAAAGACTGACGTGTTGGCTGTTCGAGACCGTGTATCCACGGGTAAACCCTATGCGATTGGCCTGCGGTTGAGCGACTTGGCTTCACGTGAGTTGAGCGAGCCATCAACTCTGCAGGCATTTCAGCAGTGGCTTGCCCATGAGAATTGTTATGTCTTTACCATCAACGGATTCCCTTTTGGCGATTTTCATGGTACACGAGTCAAAGAGCAAGTTTATGTACCCGACTGGACAAGTGAGGCACGTCTGGAGTTCACCTGTCGATTGTTTGATTTGATCGCAATACTGGTGCCTGATGGAGTTGAGGGGAGTGTAAGCACTTTACCCGGATCGTTTAAGGAGTTTATTACTGAGGAAAGCCAGGAGCAGGCTATCCGCGATAATTTGTGGCGATGTGTGGAACACATAGCCGCCTTGAGCGATTCCACGGGCAAAACACTGCATCTGGGACTGGAGCCTGAACCCCTGTGTTGGATTGAAAGCAGCGCAGAGGTAGTGGAGTTTTTTGAACTGATGGAGCGGGAGCATCCGCATGATCCGCGTCTGCACAGGTATTTGGGAGTGAACTACGACACCTGTCACCTAGCCGTGGAATACGAGGAGCCACACGAAGCCATCGGCAGACTGGTGGGGGCGGGTATCCGTATCAGTAAATTGCACCTGAGTGCGGCCATGAAAATGGAACCGACCAGAACGGTACGTACACAACTGGAGAGGTTTAAAGAGGATGTCTATTTGCACCAGGTTATTGAACGCATGCCCGGCGGTGGGTTGGTGCGGCACCGTGACCTCGATGTGGCGCTGGGTGAACAGACCGATGCCGATGAATGGCGTGTCCATTTTCATGTTCCACTGCACAGTCCCGATGGTGGTTGGTTTGCCAGTACGCGCGACCATATAGAGGGGGTTTTTGACCTGATAAAGGCTGGCCCAGCTTTGTGTACCCACCTGGAAATGGAGACCTATACTTGGGAAGTGCTTCCGGGTGATTTAAAGAACCGGGATGTTGTGGATCAACTGGTCGGTGAGTATGACTGGACGTTGACTGAGTTGCAGGCTCGTGATCTTGCATGAAGACCCTGCGCGCATTACTGGTCTTAGGGAGGGTGAGTAATTTGCCCACGATATGGAGCAATTGCCTTTGCGGTTGGTTGATTGGCGTGGGATACGCCGGCATTGGACCGGTTGACTGGATGATGCTGTTCTGGTTGGGTGCAGGAGCCACGGCTATATATCTGGGAGGCATGTATCTTAATGACGCATGCGATGTAGCGTTTGACCGCCAGTTTCGAAAGGAGCGCCCAATCCCTTCTGGGGTTATAAGTGAAGGGACAGTTTGGAAGATCGGTATCGGGCTTCTGGCAACTGGAGTGGGATTATTGTCTTTGCAGGGCGGGGCAACGGCGTTGTTGGCTCTGGCTCTCTTTAACTGTGTTCTGATCTATAACTTTCTGCACAAAAAAACTATCTGGTCACCGGTGCTGATTGCAATGTGCAGGTTGTTTCTCATTCTAGTGGCAGCATCCTTTGCTTTTGTAACCACTAATCCGGATGGTTCATTCCTCGCTCATCAAAATAGCGGTTTGGCAACTTGGGTCGCTTCGGCTCTTTGCTTTTACGTTATCGGCTTGAGCTGTTTGGCCAAGGTGGAAAGCGAACCTGGTGCGGTGAGATATTGGCCATGCATATTACTTTGTTCGCCGGTACTATTGGCCTTGTTCGTCAATCCGAACGGAGATTACAGAAAAGATGCCCTGTTAGTTAGTGCCATTCTGGGGCTATGGGTAATCCGATGCCTGCGATCCACTTTTTGGGAGGAAAAACGAGACGTTGGAAAAACGGTTGGTGGGCTTTTGGCGGGTATTTCGATAGTTGATCTGCTGGCCGTCGTTCTGGTTTCCGGAGAGTTGGCAGGAGTATTTTTGGGCTGCTTCCTTCTTTCCTTGCTAGCACAACGTTGGGTTCCAGCAACATAAAAGCAGAAGCAGGAATGGTCTCCTGCTTCCGGATATCTCAATTATAGATGATTTAGGAGTGCAGAGTGCGCCCCTTAAAGGTGAGTTCAGCTACGCCTGATTTGTCGAGTTCACCCAAGCCTAGCTCCTTCATTTTTTCGTACTGTTTCCAAGTTGATTTGGCCAGCGGTAGTTTTAAGCCAGCTGCGTCTCCTAGTTTGAGTGCGATACCGCTATCTTTGGCCGCGTGGGCCGCGCTGAAATAACATTCGTGGTCTTTGATGACCATGTCTTCGCCGTCAGTTTCCAATACCCTACTGTTGGCTCCGGTTTGACTAAAGACTTCACGTACAGTGGCCAAATCCAAACCGAGTGAGTCAGCCAAGCCAAGCCCTTCGGCCAGTCCGGCTGTATTGATATTCATGACCATGTTGACCAGTGCCTTCAGCTTGGCAGCACTTCCAGTATCTCCAATGTAACGGTTGGTGCTCGAGAGTGCGTCAAGTATGGGCTTGGCTCGATCAAAAGCAGCCTGTTTGCCACCACACATCAGGTAAAGGGTGCCTTCACGAGCTTGAGTAATGGAGCTGGCCATGCAGGCTTCCAAAGTCTGAGCTTCATGTTTATTGGCCCATTGTTCTACTCGTTGATGGGTAGATGGACTAACAGTCGCACAATTGATAAATAGGCGACCGTGCGCGCGAGCCAGCAAAGAGCCTGTTCCATTAAAAATACCTTTCATTGCCTTGTCATCGGTAACGACGGTAATAATTACGTCAGAGTTCTTGGTGACCTGGGAGAGTTTCTCGTAGTACGTGGAGTTGAGTTCTTCAGCAAGAGAATTTGCAGCTTCTGCGTTAACGTCACTTACTGCTGTTATGGTGAAGTTTTGGTCATTTAACCTGCGGGCCATGTTGGCGCCCATGCGGCCAACTCCGACGATTCCAATTCGTTCAGACATAGTGAAGTGGGGATACTGTTCTGTTACGTTTTTGTGCCCAGAAATGAGCACAGTTTGGTTGGTTGAAAATCACCCTAGAGACCAATTGAAGGTGTGGCAACGGTTTTTTCAGGCAAAACCGCGTCTTTTTGTCCAAAAATCTCTAGGGTTGGTGAAGAGCTAGATTGTGAAGTGGTGTGAACTTTCACCTCTGAAAGGCCAATTTGAGCTAATTTTTGAGTGATTTCAGTTTTGGCCAGTTCGGGAGTATTGCAATCGGCACTTAAATGTGCACAGAAAACATGTCTCAAATCGTTATGGGCTATTTGTTCCAATAGTGCCGCGGCTGCTTCATTGGAAAGGTGTCCATGGCGGCTCATAATTCGTTGTTTTATGGCCCAGCTACGCCTTGGGTCGTTGTTCAGCATTTCAACGTCATGATTGGTCTCCAGAAGTAAAACTTCAGCTTCCTTTACTCGATCGGCTATTAGGCGGGTTCCATGACCTATGTCAGTTAGGAAGCCAATTTGAGCAGTTGGGGTGTGCAGGAGAAAACCGATTGGATCGATTGCATCATGTGGGATAGAGAAAGTGTCAACTGTCATATCGCCAAGTTGAAAATCTCGACCTGTCTCAATTATCCGGAAATCAAATTTTGTGCCATGAATTCGTTGTATTTCAGAGGCTGTATGACGATTACAATAGACGGGGATATCGAGTTTGGCAGCGAATACCCGGAGTCCTCCAATATGATCAGAATGTTCGTGGGTGATAAGGATTCCATCGAGACGCTCAGGTGTACGCTCAAGGGACAAGAGGCACTCGCGAATGCGTTTAGCACTAATGCCGCAGTCGATTAATACGCGTGCTTGGGGCGTTTCCAGATAGGCAGCATTACCTGAGGAGCCGCTGGCAAAAACTGTAAATTGCACCGACTCCATTTAAGAGAAGATAGGAGAGCTCCCTAAAGCAGTACATTGTATTTCATTCACACTGTGAGAACGGCCAATAGAACCATTGTCCTTAACCAATTGTTAGCAGATTACATGCCATTGAGCTTGATTTTGTGCATGTAAAACGTTAGGTAAGTGTCTGCCGCCCGACCATGGCCTTTGAACCCAGAATGCATCTCGGACAGAAGCTGGCTCAAGTCCAGGTGATGTCTCCTCAGATGCAGCAGTCACTTGCTTTCTTGCAAGCGCCCGTGCTGGATTTGCAGGGGATGGTCAATAAAGAGCTTCAGGAGAACCCGGTTCTTGAGGAAGTCCCTTCCGAAGACCAACTTTCACCGGATAGCGAGGGCTCGGGAGAACTCATTGGAGCTCCGGACCAAAATGAGAGTGCTGAACCACCCAGTGATACAAAGGTGGACCCAACAGATGAATCGAGTTCTGAGCCCTACGATGATTTTCAGGCACAAATGGAAAAGTTGGCCGAACTGAGTGAGGAATGGCGCGATCATTTTAATGCTGCTCAGCCGTCTCCCATGCCGATTTCTAGTCAGGAGGATGCAGAAAAGCGTGATTATCTTTTTGAGTCACTGACGGCAACCGGCACCTTGTCTGACCATCTGATGGAGCAGGCGCATTTAAGCGATTTGGATGATAAGGAGATGGAAGTGGCTGAGGTGATTATTGGGAACATTGATCAGAATGGATTTTTGCATTCTTCTCTGGAGGAGCTGGTGAAGGCAGCGGGTGTGGATTTGGATACGGTTGATGAAGTGCTTTCAGTAATTCGTTCGTTTGAGCCAGCAGGGGTGGGTGCTTCTGATTTGCGTGAATGCCTGTTGCTTCAGCTCGAACGCCTGGGGAAAATGGACTCGATAGAGTATCTGGTGGTGGAGAATCATATGGACGCACTGGGGCGACGTCGGTTTCCTGAAATCGCAAAATCCCTCGGTGTGGGGATTGATGAGGTTCAGGATATTGCAGAGAATATCGGTCGATTGGATCCGCGGCCGGGTAGTGCTTATGAAGAGACCTCCGAACAGTATGTTGTTCCGGAGGTCTATGTGGACTGGAAGGATGGAAAATGGGAGGTAAGTTCCAATCGCGAAGAAGTCCCCCAGATTCGTATCAGTAACGCCTATAAGGATCTTTTGTCTCAAGCGCGTGACTCCAAGGATGTTCGCGAGTACATTCGGGGGAAAATTAGAGATGGCAATTTTCTAATTAAAAGCATCCACCAACGACAGGATACTATATTGAAGATTGCCCGTGAAATTGTGGCTCGTCAGTCGGAATTTTTTGATAAAGGGGTGAGTCATCTCAAGCCTATGACTATGTCGGAGGTGGCAGAAAAAGTAGAAGTTCATGAGACCACCGTTAGTCGTGCGGTTTCCTCAAAATATATGAAAACTCCGCAAGGGTTATTTGAGATGCGTTACTTTTTTACCGGCGCCATCCAGAGTTCAGACGGAGGCGAGGGAATGAGTAACACCAGCGTGAAGCAGATGCTTTCAGGGTTGGTGGATAACGAGGATAAATCCAAGCCTCTTTCTGATGAGGCAATCGTCAAATTAATGGGCGAAAAGAAGGTGAAAATAGCCCGCCGTACCGTGGCGAAATATCGTGGTGAATTGGGTATTTTGCCATCGAGTATGCGACGTGTGTACTAGGCTTCGGGATCGATCAAGTCAGCTTTGGTCTGTTCGAGCAGCTCATTCAAGTCATCTTTTGCTTCTGCCTTGGTTTCGCGGTCCATGCGGTCGATGAACAGGATTCCGTGCAAATGGTCTGTTTCATGTTGTATACAGCGTGATAGCAGCCCTCCACATATAAAATCGGTTGGCTCACCCTTTTCGTTAAGCGCTTTAAGACGGATGCGTCCGGGTCGTGAGATATCTCCGTAGATTTCAGGGAAGCTCAGGCAACCCTCGGGGCCTGTTTCTTCAGGCCCTAAATGTTCTATTTCGGGGTTCAGCAGGACCAGTGGCATAATTGAATGAGGGTCAACCTCTTCTCCGTCTAATTCCAGTGTTGAAGGGCGGTCTTCTACAGCTCGAATATCGATCACAGTTAGTTGTATGGCTCGGCCAATTTGTTGAGCAGCTAATCCGATGCCCCGGTATTCCCTCATGGTGTCGAACATATCCTCAATTAATTGGACGAGTTCCGGAGTGATGGTATCAACAGGTTCCCCTTTTTGACGCAATACCGGATTGCCGTAATATGTCAAAGGGAGCACCATGTTTACGATTCAATATCCAGAATCTTCAGGATGCGTTCCAAGTCCTCATCTGAAAAATATTTAATCGTTAGAAGCCCTTTGCCATCCCGGTATGTGAGGCTGACTTTGGTGCCCAGTTTTTCTTTAAGGCGGTTTTCCAGCGAAGTTACGTGGACTTCTCGGGTGGAATTAGCCCGGGATTTTCCTTTCCCCGGGTTTGTTGAGTCCTTCAGTAGATTGGCAATTAGCTCTTCGGTTTGCCTGACGCTAAGGGAATCTTTGATTGCCTTTTCAGCAATTAGATTCTGGTGGTCGGCATTCACGATGCTCAAAATCACCTTTGCATGACCTACGGTTAACCGTCCTGCTTTCAGGTGGTCCAGTGTTTTCGCCGGCAAATTGAGCAGCCTTATAGCATTTGTTATTGTCGTTCGGCTTTTGCCGACCCGTTTAGCTGTCTCCTCCTGGGTAAGGTTAAAGGCATCAATAAGGAGTGCATAGCCTTGGGCTTCTTCAATGGGATTGAGATCCTCGCGCTGCAGGTTTTCCACCAAAGCCAGCTCCAGGACTTGAGCGTCATCAGCTAGCCTTATGATGACGGGAACTGTGTCGAGTCCTGCAATCTGGGCTGCCCGCCAACGGCGTTCCCCAGCAATGAGTTCAAGCTGCCCATCGTCAGCCTGACGCGCAACCAAGGGCTGGATAATGCCATTGATTTTGATTGATTCAGCTAGTTCCTCCAAGGGCTGCCGATCGAAGTTCTTACGAGGTTGGGAGGGACAGGGACGAATTTTTCCGATTTCAACTTCGAGTGAGGGGGCAGATTCTGCTGAAATTTGTTGCGTTGCTTCCGGAGAAGACGGGCTTGACGGATCAGGTGATTCGGCAGGCTTTTTGCCACCCAATAACGCACCTAATCCACGACCCAGTCCTGTTTTCGCCATGGGGATTTGTGAGCAAGTGACATTGGGATGTCAAAAGCCGGATATTCACACTAGAATTTTCCGCATCAGCCATAAATCAGAGATAATAAAAAAGCGGGTTATTCATCTGGAGGGTAAAGACAGAGACGCGAGATATCTCGGCTTCTTTGAGTGCTTCAATGCGGGCGATTATTACGAGGCACATGATGTTCTGGAAGATTTATGGTTGGAATCAAGAGGCTTGCCGGATGCGAATTTCTATAAGGCACTGATCCAAATGGCGGGGGGTTTTGTGCATTTAACCATGCATGAAAATCCAAAGTGGCCGGCGGCTGGTTCGCGTTTGCGACCAGCTTACGTACTTTTATCCAAAGCCAGAGCATATCTGGAGAATTATCCGGACCATCATCAGGGTGTGGATTTAACCGAGACCATCGGCCTCATTGACCAATGGTGCACTCATTTGGAAGAGGGCGGGTTTATTGTGAACCCGCTACCTATGGTTACCGCGCCGAATCTTAGGGTTGATTGAACAACTGGAGCTTGCCTGTTTTGTGTCTCTTTTTTACTCTCGTCAACCATGATAGCCGCAGAGGTTGACGCCAAAATCATGGAAATTCCGGGACGGATTGCCGCACTGGGCCAAGGTGTGCTGGATGGAGGGCAGATCGACCGTGAGGAAGCAATGTTTCTCTTTGGTCTGGAGAATAGTGCAGACATCCACACGCTACTTTCCTGGGGGAACCGAATTCGAGAGCATTACAAGGGCAACAAGATACATCTTTGTTCCATTGTAAACGCCAAGGCGGGTGCCTGTTCGGAGAATTGTTCATTTTGTTCCCAGTCGGCTGCTTTCCAGACCGATTCACCCAAATATGGATTTGTCGATCCTGAGCCTGTGGCCGATGCCGGCGAAGAAGCCAATCGCAATGGAGTAACGGCTGTAGGGCTTGTAGCGGCGTGGCGTGGACTTAAAGAGGGACCTATGTTGAATGAGGTATGTGACCGAATCCGCGAGATGAAGGAACAAGGCCAGACACGGCCCGATGCCTCCCTGGGTCTTATTGAAAGCCAGGAGGTGGCTAATCGACTAAAGGAAGCTGGGTTAGAGTGTTATGGACACAATTTGGAGAGTTCCAAAAGGTTCTTTCCTGAGCACTGCACAACACACACCTATGAGGATCGTTTGCGTACAATCGGTTATTTGAAACAGGCCGGCATCAAGATTTGTAGTGGGGGGATTATTGGCATGGGTGAGACACGTGAGGATCGGTGTGATTTGGCAATGAGTTTGCGTGAGATCGATGCCAGCGTGGTGCCGGTTAATATCCTTAACCCAATTGAGGGCACGCCTGTGGAAAATCAGGAGCCTCTTCTGCCTTTGGAAATTCTCAAGACCATCGCCTGTTTCCGTTTCATCATGCCGACCAAGGAAATCATGATTGCCGGCGGGCGTACGTTGAATTTGCGTGATCTGCAGTGCATGGTGTTTCAGGCCGGCGCGAGTGCGCTCATGGTGGGCAACTATCTTACTACCTTGAATCAACCTGTGGAGCAGGACCTGCAAATGCTTCGTGATCTGGGTTTGGACCCTGATTGGGATGAGTTTGGTGAAAGTGAGGCCGGGGGTTGTGGGTGTGGTGAGAAGGGTTCTTGCGATACTTCTGAATCGGCTGAGGTTGCTGCTGCGGTTACAGCTTAGGCTGTGAAACCATTAGGTCTTAACAAGGGGGGCTATTTCGGCGACACCATCGACATTGAATCGACCCTATCTGGTTGCATTGCTGCTGCAGAAGATCACGGGTGGTCGGTTCACTGGCTTGAAACTGAAAGTGGCTTGCGCCTTATTACCCTGCATCGCACCGCAGAAACTGCAAACCGTAAAATCTATCTTTCCAGTGGTATTCATGGTGACGAACCAGCTGCGCCTCTGGCCATATGTCGGCTTATCATGGAAAATGAATGGCCTGAGAACGCGGAACTTTGGATTTGTCCCTGTCTCAATCCCACGGGCTTTCCGCGTAATACGAGGGAGAATGCAGCAGGCGATGATCTAAACCGTGATTATAAGCACTTAAGAACACCGGAAATTCGTGCACACACGCAGTGGCTTCAGACACTTCCTGATTTGGATTTCACCATTCAGCTTCATGAAGATTGGGAGGCGAAGGGGTTCTATTTTTATGAACTCAAGATGGATGATAGGCCGACTAAGCCCCGTCGGGTGCTGGAGGCAGTGAAAACCGTTTGTCCGATTGATGAGTCTCCAGAAATCGATGGGCGCAAGAATGATCGCGGGCTAATTGTTCCTGAACTGGACCC
>CAZAIZ010000013.1:2758-14588 GCA_964485275.1 uncultured Pedosphaera sp. | reverse complement strand
GATGCATACGGCGTGTCGCACCAGCCACAGCGGAGATTACACCCTGAAGTCCTGATAAAAACTGATGGCACTCCCGCTAACCCCCCCTCACCTTGGATCGAATAAAAAATTTCTGAGATCAGCATGGCGGAACTAACTGTCGTTTGTTTCAAATTCCTGCTGTGCCTGGAGCGCGTTCTGCAGAACGACTTCCCATGAATCGATGTAGGGAACAGGATCCGAAACTCCCAACTGATGGAACGCCAGAATGCGCTCTATATCGGCACCGGTCCGGCCGCTGGCGCGTCCTTGAGCGTCAGGATCATAACTGGTATTGGTGTTGCCAAAGATCTCGTTGAAATCTAAACCCAGCTGATCAATGGCCTGCCTCGCATCCTTCAAGATCGTATATTTGTCCCCATTCAAATAGGGAAGATACATGCTCACCCGCTCCGAGCCCCAATTGCCCAATGCAAAGGCCTTATGAATCGCCTCATAAAATTCAGGCCGACAGTCAGGATAGATTGCGTGATCTCCACTATGAACTCCAAGACATAGGCTCACTGCTTCCTCGGTCTCGTTGGCAATGGACAAGGCATACCCATAGGCAATGGAGCTGAAGATCGCATTACGGTTGGGCACCACGGTTTCCTTCATATTATCCTGCTCATAATGCCCTTCAGGGATGTCCCATCCCTCGGTTGTTAGGGCAGATTTATAAAGTGACCCAAGAACAGAAATATCCACAACCCGGTGGGTTACCTCGTGACCTTGGGCCTCCAAATAACCCAAGTTGGCCTTTAGCCGTGCCAGCTCCAGCTTGTGCTTCTGGCCATAATCAAATGAGACCCCATAAACCTTGGACCCATTAGCCAATAAATGCATAAGCAGACCGGTGGAGTCCATGCCCCCGCTAAGGCTAAGAACTGCCTGCCCTTTTAAGTCGCCCGCGGACATGGACCTAGTTGTCTGGATGGGATGCCTCGACAACCACGCGAATACCACCGCGACTGGCAAATTCCCCTTTCACGACCATCCTGGTTGGCGCAGACGCCTTAACCAGATCATCCAACATCCAATTGACCGCCATTTCATTGAAACATTCCTCATTGCGGTAGGAGCTCAGATAAAACTTGAGAGACTTTGTTTCGATACAGAGATCCTTAGGGATATAACGAATGGTGATGCTGCCAAAATCTGGCTGACTGGTCACCGGGCACTTGGAAGTATATTCCTGAGTATGGAGCTCAATCCAATAGTCCCGACCCGGGCTCGGATTGGCAAAGGTTTCAATCACTGCCTCTTCGCGAGAGGAAGGCATTTGTGTATTGGAACCCAATAGATTCAATTCTTCGGACATGATCAAGCCCAGTTTAATGAGCTAGAACGAAAAACCCGAGTAAAAACAGGGCGCGGATTGGAAATATGAAAATCGAAAAAAGACCCCATCTCTAGGCCCCAATATTCCTTGACGCTGCCTTATTGTTTATTCACACCGCACGCATAGGAGTCACTTGCGTAAAATTACCGTATTACACGAACATTGCCCTGAGAGGAGGGCGCTAGCATCACCATTGAGTGAATTAATAATGGGCCCTTTATTATCAATGCATGCCCGCCTTCAGCATGCGATAAAGTGAAGAGCGTAATGAATCGACTGTCCGCCATTCACGAAGAGCCAGTCGTCACTTCAAAATCTTCGGAGCACGTTGCGGCTCATAAAGTCCCAACAACAACCCGGGGCTATTGGTATATCGCATGCAGCTCAAGTCAATTGCGCCAAAAACCGGTTGCCCGGACGATACTGGGAGATCCGTTGGTCTTTTTCCGTATGAAAAACGGCCGCATCGGGGCATTGGACGACCGGTGCCCGCATCGAAATTTGGCCCTCTCTCGCGGCTCCGTCACAGACAGAGGACTATCCTGTGCCTACCATGGCTGGACGTATGATCACTCGGGCAATTGCACGCTTATCCCGGCCTCCTGCAATGGTTGTGATACGGGGGATAAGCTCGCACGAGCACGATCCTACTTAGCCTGTGAAAGGCAGGGAATGGTGTGGGTTTATCTTTCTGTAGATGGAGAAGAGCCGGAGCGGGAACCTCCGGATTTTCCCTTTCATGGTGAAGCTCGCTGGGAACATTGGTTTATGGAGCGGGTATTTCAGGGTGACGCCTTCAACTGCTCTGAGAACTTTCTAGATTGTCCCCACACCAACCACGTGCACCAGGGCTTGTTTCGAACCAGCAACACACGGAAGAACGAGGTCGAGATAACAACTGGTCGCGATTGGGTGCAGGCAGATTTTCTAAATGAACAGCGAATGGACACTCTACTTGGACGAATCCTCTGCCCAAAGAACACGAGGATGCGGCATACCGACCGTTTCATGCTCCCCTACACAACACGGGTGGACTATCACGCTCAGGAGGCACGGCACTTCATCGTCATGAGTCATTGCACTCCAATCGATGAAGATCACACGCGCGTATTCACATATATGGCCTTCCGTTTCGACGGATGGGCACCACTAATCAGATTGTTCTACCAACCCTTCGCGCATCTGGTATTGGATCAAGACGTAGACATCCTTCGCCAACAAAATGAGGACATCCAGCGTTATGGTACACGTAGATACATATTCCACACAACCGATGCCATTGCCCGGGAAATGCGCATCCTGCTCTCCGGCCAATCCCTGGAGGGAAGACCGTCGCGCACCAAGCAAATACGTTTTTAATGAAGAAGTATGACTGAATGGCATCAGCTGGGAGCAGGATGGACTCAAGGAGCCGCTGTAGCACTTATGGCAATGCAACTGCTCGGCCCGGCCTTTTGGTGGTGGCAAAACCGGACGCCAAACCGGATGGGGGGAGCAATATCTGCAATCAAGGCGCAGTGGCTCGTGTTTGTGGTCTCACTCTGGGTGGTGGCACCGCTCCTGGCAACAGGACACGCTGGGGTTCTTCACATATGTTGGCTGCTGGCCGGAAGCATGCTGATCAGAGGGGGCATTGAGCTGTATTTATGTCTCATCACCCGTGGCTGGAAGGTCCGCTATGGCCTGGCTCACGACACATTACAGTTATCGCTAGCGCTGGCCGGGTTAGCCTGGCTCATATCCCAGGGTGCCCCCGTTTGGATTTTATTCCTGCTGCTGTTAACCGTTTCCACGCTGATCACAGAGATGGTGTTCGTGGGTTGGTTTCGTGATGCCACCGCCGGCCCAGAGGAGGCGATCTATTTTGTTCCGGGCAACTCGGAGTTCAAAGACATCAACCGGCGGACTGCCTGGTTGTTCCTACCCCAGTTCATGTTGTTTCTTGCAGCGCTGGCGGGTGCGTTGATTGGAGGAGGAGATTGAAGTGACTCCGGCCTCACATTATTTGCCTTCTGAATTGGTTCCCAGAAAAGCGTTGTCTGATGATGAAGTACGGAGACTGCATTGGTTGATGAGAGCCTGCTATGACCACGTTTCATATGAACTCTTCATAAAGGATTTAACGCATAAAGACTGGGTCCTGCTTTTGCGAGACTCCTCAGGAATTATCCAAGGATTCAGCACTCTTGCGCTGAACCCATGTGGCTTTGAGGAAGATGATTACGACATTTTGTACTCCGGGGATACGGTCATCCATCCGAAACATTGGGGAGGACAGGCATTGGTCCGTGGATTCTTCAACGCTGCTGGAGAGATTCTATCCAAAAGACGAAAGCGGCTATACTGGTACCTGCTTTCCAAGGGGCATCGCACATACATGTATCTTCCCTTGTTCTTCAAGCAATATTTCCCTGCTGTCGATCCGACCCGGCACTGGCACGAGGGAGGCAGGCTGGCTGGGTTATTTTCTGAGCGATTGTTCCCAGATAACTGGCAGCCCTCATCCGGGATCATTCATTTCAACGAAAGTCATGGGCAGGTAAAAGCAGCGCTGGCAAAAGATACAAGAAGGAGGACCCATCATCGGCAAGTAGACTTTTTCTTAAAAAACAATCCGGGATTTGACCAAGGCGATGAACTGGTTTGTTTAGCTGAGTTGGCGCCGGAAAACCTCCACCACCGTGTAAGCGAAATGATGAAGGATGGGATGAGGCAGTCTTCGATATGGCAGGAGGCATCATGCTTGGCATAAATCCCGCCGCCGCAGACTGGTTGCGATTGCAGACGCCCGAGCACTCGCGCTTTCGTTCTGCCTGTAGCAACCCAGAGGTCGCACAGCGAAACCGACTTCGGACCATCTTGTGTACAAACGCCCAAACGGACTTTGGTCGCGTGCATGGCTTTGCGGACGTCAAAACACACGAGGATTTTTCAGCGCGTGTCCCGATTGGCGGACATGAATCCAATGTTCAGCCTTGGTTGGATCGAATGCGAACCCCGGAAGACAACACGCTGACAGCTGAAGCCATACGCTTCTTCGAGCAAACTTCCGGCTCGACTGGAAAGGCCAAGCTTATTCCCTTTACAAACGGTTTACGCGAAGAGATTGCACGGGCGGTTGCCGCGTGGATGGTCGGTTTATCACTTGAACAACCGGGAGCCTTCGGAGGACTGGCATACTGGTCCATCTCCCCTCCGTTGCTGAAAGATTCCGCGACCGTGGCAGGGATTCGGGCAGGGCATCTAGATGACACATCCTATTTCCCTCCACGATCCTCACGGGCGCTCAGCAAATGGCTCATAATAAGCCAGCTCCGGGAGCACGAAACACCCGATGCTTTCTACGAAAATACGCTCCAACGGATGCTTGAATGCCGCAATCTGTCTTTCATTTCAGTTTGGAGTCCCACTTTCTTTTTAAATCTCGACCAGCATCTCCGCCACAAGATGGGAAATGATTTTCTCTGGAACGGACTATGGCCCCAGCTGCAAGTATTGAGCTGCTGGACCGATGCGCAATCCTCACAGTGGCTGGCCCCAGTGCGGGAACGTTTGGGGGCAAAAGTGACAATACAGGGCAAGGGCTTGATGGCCACTGAGGGAGTCACTAGTGTGCCCTACCCCGGAGGGGATCCTGTCCTGGCCGTCCGGTCCCATTTTTATGAATTCCGAGATACTCAAACGACTAAAATAAGTTTGGCGCACGAACTAACCATCGGATCATCCTACGAGATTATCCTGACTACTAGTGGCGGCTTATACAGGTACGCCACGGGGGACATCGTCGAAGTGACTGCACATCTAGACCGTGCTCCTCGTGTGAAGTTTCTGGGACGAACCGGTCGCTCAGTGGATTTAGTAGGCGAAAAGTTAAGCGAACCACAGGTGATTCAAGCTCTGGCCGGCTCCCGTGGATTTCTTGCCCCACGCATGAATCCATGCGGCTATCTATTGTGCCTGGAAAATCCCAACTCCGCCAGTCCAGACGACCGGGTAGTTGGACGAGTTGAAGCCGCATTGGCGACCAATCCTTATTACGCACAAGCGCGGCAATTAGGCCAGCTCGCCCCGTTAAAATTACGGAAATTGCCCAATGGTTTTTCCGAGCGCCTCACCTGTAATTGGGCCACCCGTCGCGGTCTACGTGAAGGCGATGTCAAACTACCTGCACTTTTTCAGCCAGACGAATTGGACGACCTCATTCAAGAACTAGGACCCCAATGTACTCTATAAAAAAGGCCGGACAAACGGACAATGCGGACTTGTGCGAGGTTGTTGCCAAGGCTCCAATGGAAGGTTCCATTCGGTTGGCACAAGATCGCCGGCCGAACTATTTCCACGGGGCAGAAGTGCAGTGTGAGCTGCCCGAAATATATGTGTCCCAACAACATGATCAATCTGGGTTGGCCGGTATATTCGCTGCGGGCTGGAGGCGAGTGTATGTCAATGGGCAAATCCAGCCACTACGATATCTCAGCGACTTACGGATCGCTCCGGATCATCAAGGAAGCACTCTGTTTGCGCGCGGCATTCGCTTCCTACGAAACGAGATTTTAACCGAGGGTGAATTTGCCCAAACACTCGTGATAAGCGAAAATGAGCAGGCTCTTTCCCTCCTAACCAGCCACCGACAAGGCCTCCCTCAATATTTTCCATATGGGCGATACGTCTATTCTCTTATCAGTCTTCAACGACCCCACCTGGATACCGGACCCTTTCTGGTTCGAGGAGCCACGGTCCGTGATATTCCCGCCATGCAGGCATTCTTCAATCACGAAGCCCCTCGCAAGCAGTTCTCTCCTGCGTATGACTTCACTGAAGTCGGGAGAAGTAATTATTATCGTGACGCAACACTGGAAGATTTCTTTCTCGCTTTTCAAAACGATGTATTAGTAGGCATTCTTGGAGCTTGGGACCAAAGCAATTACAAGAAGACCCAGGTTCTGGGTTATCAGGGTGGATTGCGATTGCTGCGGCCATGGTTGAATGCAGCACAGAAACTGCGGGGAGGCATAGAGCTCCCGGCCCCCGGCACCTTGCATCGCACGCTGTATCTGCACTGCTCAATGTGCCGTGACAATGACCCGGATATTCTAACGGCCCTGATTCAAGCCGTACAACGCCGATTCGAAGGCCGGAAATACGACCACGCTGCCCTGGGCCTAGATCAACGTGACCCCCTAGGAGAAGCGTTGAGGCACTACCGGACGATGTCTTTTGCCGGTTTCCATTACCTTGTTTCCTTCGGCGCTGACCCCAGACCTAACCTCGATGATAAGGCATTTTATTTTGAAGCCGCACGCATCTGACTCCAGCCACGATTACCAGCCGCCCGGCGTTTTAAACGTATCGCTAGCAATCATGCTGCTGATAGGCTGGCTTACGTTTTTATGGTGGGCCGACCAACAGACTCACTGGGGGGCGAAAATCGCTATCGGTTTTCTTTTCGCCTTTTCTGGGCTGACTATATATACGCTCCTGCACGAAGCATGGCATCAGGTCTTGCACTCGAACCAATCGGTCAATGATATACTCGGCACATTACTAGCCGCAGCTTACGGAGGGCCCTTCACCTTCCTTAAATATACGCATCAAGGGCACCACCAGCGCAACCGTTCAATAGAAGAATCTTTTGATATATATTACAGTGAGGAGGAGCGAGCCCGCCGAACGATATTTTTTTACTTCACCTACCTCGGCGGATTCTGGCTGGCTGTCCCTTTAACTTCGCTCGTTTTCATATTCGCCCCGAGCCTGCTGCACGGATGGCTGGCACGCAGGGATCCATCTGTCGGCGCTATGCTTCGGGGTATTCCCCACCGACAATTCCGGCGCATCCGACTTGAGGCACTTGGAGTGTTTGCCTTTCACGGAGCTCTTGTCATTACACTGGGGTTGCACTGGTCAACTTGGGTGTTGTTGTATGGAATGTTTGGGGTTTGCTGGTCCTCACAAAATTATTTAGGCCATGCTGGGGCTCCTTTGGATGTACAGGAAGGGGCACACAACCTGCGGGCCAATCCGGTGTTCGAAAAACTGTTGCTACACTTCAACTGGCACTTGGCGCATCACCAGAATCCGGAAATACCATGGCTGTACCTGCCGCAATTTAACGATCACCGAAGGAAACGACCCGGGTACTTGCAGTCCTACATAAAATTCTGGGCCGGGCCCAGGCCCGCTCCCCGTGAAAAGGAAGACCAATGAAACTATCCTTCATTGCGGGGGCACGATGGCGGGACTGGCGGCGGTTGCGTGAGGAAAACCCCGTGTCTCCGCGCTACTGGCATAGGTCGTTACTGCAAACACTGTTGAGTTCACGCAATGAGAAACTGGCCAAATTAGATGACCAGATAGACCTTGCTGCGGTTGAGGTGAAGCCTCCCATTTTCATTCTCGGACACTGGCGAAGCGGCACAACGCATCTGCAATATCTGCTGTCACAAGATTCCGCTTTCGGTGTTCCCAATAATTACCAATGTTGCTTCCCTGGCAGCTGTTTGAAATCCGAAGCTGATCATGGCCGTCAAATAGCACGTTGGGTGCCCTCTCGCCGCCTTCAGGACAACATGGCCCAAAGCCTAAAAACTCCCGGGGAGTCGGAAATGGCCCTGGCCGCCCTTGGTGCTCCAACCCCCTACTTATCGTGGGCTTTTCCTCAACGCTCGGAGCATTTCCTTCGTTTCCTCAGCCTGCATGATGCAACCGATGCAGAACGAAGTGCATGGAAGTCTGCAATGAAATATTGCGTCCGCAAATGGACGTGGATTTATCGGCGGCCGTTACTATTAAAATCCCCCCCCAATACCGCTCGCATCCGCTGGCTACTGGAATTATTCCCCGACGCCCGTTTTGTACACATCCATCGACATCCCTTAGAGGTATATCAATCAAGCCTGCACTTGTACCACGTGTGGAAATCGCGCATCGCATTTCTCCAGAGGCCAGATTTCTCGTCCATGGAAAAGCGCATTTTGCACCTCTACCAGGAAATGCATCAGGCGCTCGAGTCAGACAAGGGGCTCATCCCTTCGGGCAACTATCACACGGTGCGTTTCGAGGAGCTCGAGCGCAATCCACTAGGAGAACTTCAAAGCCTATATGAATCCCTACGTTTGGGGGATCCTCCCTTTAATTGCGTGAAGAAATACTTGTCGGATATTCGCCACTACAAAAAAAATAATTACCCAGAACTAAAATGCGCCGAACGCAACCGGGTGACTGAAGCTTGGGGTCCCTGGCTTCGAGACTGGGGTTATGCCTGAAATAAAAACGTTAAATAAAGCACAACACTATGAACAATAATAATACACATGGAGTACTAAAAACCGTCTTATGGGTGATCGCTGTCTATCATCTGGCCTTTGGAGCGGTACTGTTAACCGGCTTCAACGTCGACAATCTGGCCCGCTCAGTGCTTGGTGCCACCGTCGAGATTAGTGACCAGGTCAGTTATATGTTTAAACCGTTGGGCATCTATACCATCGCCTTTGGTGCTCTGGCTTTATTGACGGCCCTAGATCCTACGCGGCACCGACCGATGCTTATCGGCATAATGACATTATACATACTACGCCTGTTAAACCACCTCTTACAAATGGATACCCTTCACGAAGTATTCAAGGTTCCCGATAGTACTTCATATAGATCTATTGGGATCTTGATGGTCATCATCATTTTATTGGCAGTTTTCTGGCCTCGCGAGGATATCGCTGAGTCAACAGAAGAGAGCAAGGACGACTGATAATGCTCAGGCAGCCGCTTTATTGGCTGGCGACTCACCCCAAGGGGGCGCTAGCGACCCTAGTCACGGCAACGGTATTGCTGGCCCTAGCAGCCCGTGATCTGGGCGTGCGCTATGAAGTGGAAGATTTTATTCCGAGAGAAACTGAAGAATGGGCCACATATCAATCGTATCAGAAAAGCTTTGGTCGAGATGACCGTACCGCAGTGATGCTGTTGGAATCCTCCCGGCCCATAGGGCTAGAAGAGATGCAGATCATAAAAGCCTTAAGCCAGCGCGTGAAATCATGGCCCGAGGTGGAGCGGGTTATAACCCCCAGCAATGTATTAATTCCCCTTCGTACAACCGACGGCCACGTGCGATTGGAACAAGCCTTTGACCCCAACGCCCCTGACCGTCTGCCCGCCGCTTTCGATAAGCTGCGTAAGCGACCCTACATCAACACCGTTTTATCCAAGGATCGCAGATTGGCCGTCGCTGCTGTAACTCTCCACGAGAATCGGCTAAGTACTGCCGATCGCACCCACCTTGTACGGAGGTTGGAGCAGGAAAAGTCCATCGTGGAGTCGAGTGGCCTATTCAATGTACAGCTCGCGGGATATCCGGTGCATCGCATTTACTTCTCCGAGCACATTGAAAAAGAAAATCGGCGACTCCTCCCTTGGGCGTTAATCGTGGTTGTTATTCTGTTGTCCTTGATTTTCCAAAACTGGGGCAGCGTTCTGGCCCCATTAATCGGAGCCTTCTTATCTGTGATATGGACATGCGGACTCATGGCGGCTGCAGGCCTATCTTTAAATATATTTGCCCCGGCGCTGTTTATTCTCGTCGGACTCATGGCTGTGTCCCAAGCGATTCATTTTCTCACCGGCCTCCAAAGAAAACTCCGAGAAGGTCTTGGGACTCAAGCCTCCGCCAAGGCAATTTTGCTGGAAAAATCAAACCCCTGTGGCATCGCCAGCTTAACCACCGCTTTCGTATTCGCCGGCCTTTCACTAACGGGCATCCCATTGATTGCCGAATTCGGTCTGGCCGTGGCACTGGGAGCCGTATCAAGCTGGGGGGTCACTATTCTCCTTCTATCGCCAATAGCTACCTGGGTGCGACAGCCCCATACGGGCCGGCTCATGGAATCCCCCCTCTTTTGGGCATCCTGGGGAGACTGGCTAAAACAACGCAAAGGAGCTGTTCTCACGTGCTTCGCCATAGTGGCTCTGGTGTTTGCTGCTGGAGCAACCCGCCTGCACATCAATTCGCCTCTGTTGGCCGATCTCTCCTCCGATCACCCAATCCGACAGGCCAATCGTCTGATAGAAGAACGTCTGGGCGGCGTCATTCCCCTTGATGTATTAATACCGTCCCCGGGAGCCCCCCCCATCTCTGCTTACACTCCAGAACGCATGCAGCATGTAGAAGCTTTGGCTGAAACTCTTCGCAAGTTGCCGGGCGTCATTTCAGTTTCCTCCCCCACAGACATACTCCATCAATTATGTCCTTTGTTGGAAAATGTCCCCCCGGAAGACGCCCTCATGCTGCTACCTACCGGCCTACTGCTTGCTCCCGAACAAATGCAACATTGGGTGGACAATCCGAATCGTCTGATGCGCATCCGCATCGGGATGGCCAATCTCAACACCTCTGAGTCCATCGCGTTATTTGACGCCATAAATCAGGCGTATAGCTCCGTCCTGGGGACGCCAAGTCAACCCATCCTCACTGGGCAGGGATACTTGGGCCAACAGTTAAACCGTCAACTGGTAAGCTACTTTGAGACAAGTTTCTGGGCAGGCCTAATATTAGCTGTGTTGATAATTGCTTTGGCTTTACGCAGTGTTCGGCTCGCATTGGCCAGCTTATTGCCAAATCTCTTCCCGCTGATCGTGGTAGCTGGAGTCATGGGGTTTGTCGGCATTGAATTGCGCTACACCTCCGCCCTGGTCCTGACTGTCGTGTTTGGTTTAGCTGTGGACGACACGATCCACGTTCTCAGTGAACTCCGCGCACGCCAGTCCTCTCCAGATCCCATGAACGCAGCATTGGAATGCTCGGGGGCCGGCATAGTTTGGACTTCCGTGGTTCTGGGTGGGGGGTTCAGCGTGTTGCTAGCCAGTACATTTGTCCCGAATCAGGTGCTGGGCGGTCTGCTCGCCCTAGCGGCTGGAGCAGCCGTGTTGGCCGATTTGGTTTTACTGCCAGCACTCTCTCATGCCATCGGGCTGCCGCAAGCGGTTCGACACAGGTGCCTCAGAAACAAATCCATGCCCGGCCAAGGGCCCTCACCTTGCCAGAGCAAAATGAAAAAACCGTTAACTCATCGATTGAAACACTGGACATTAGCCTCCGTTCTATATTGTGTCGTCTCTGTTGCTGCCTTTGAGCTCCCCAAGGGAATGCCTTCTCGGGAATACAATGAGGCGGGCATTGAGATTAACAACTCTCTCCATGAGCTTGGATACACCCTGAAGGAAAACAATGGTGATTGGAGTGCCGTACTGCACCCTCGGTTTTCTGGATGGCAGCCTGGAACAAAGCCTCAGGCAAAGACGGATCCTTATGGCATCCGCATAGAAGAGTGGAAGAGAAACAAATTGATCCTCAAAACGCCGGAAGCAACGACTAGGTGGCTGAAGAAGTGGCGGGCGGAATATTCTCATGTGGAGTCGTGGGTGTTTAAACTCTACGAAATCCATGCCATTAATCGCTCCCGAACAGTCGAAGCCGATTTC
>CAZAIZ010000013.1:0-2658 GCA_964485275.1 uncultured Pedosphaera sp. | reverse complement strand
TGGGACGATCTTGTTTTCTGTGGAGGAGGCAGCACGGAATTATACCTCAACAAGCAAGACGGCACCTTCCGCAATGCCACTCAGCAATGGGGGCTGGATGGGCTGCGCTACGCCACCGCTACGCTCCTTGCCGATTTCGATAATGATGGGGATTGCGATTTGTACATAGGCGTCTTTTTCGGCCGCAATCGTTTATTCCGCAATGAAGGCGACACCCTCGTGGAGGTCACCGACGGGTCTGGACTGGCGGATGATGACATGACCAGTTGCCTCTGTGCATTTGACGCCAACGGCGACGGGCTTCTTGATTTATATGTGGGCCGCTTCTTGGATTCCCGGCAAGAGACTCCACGCATGATACACTATACCCGCAACGGAAAACCCAACCGCTTATACCTGGGCCAAGGCGGAATGAGGTTCCGCGATATCAGCAAAGAATCGGGAGCCGATGATTCCGGATTGACCCTGGGAATTGCCGCTGGTGATTACGACAAGGATGGTGATCAGGATTTATATTTGGCAAACGATTTTGGGCGCAATGTGCTGCTACGCAACCAGGGCAACGGAAGATTTATGGACGTCGCGAAGCAAACAGGCACGCTGGCAATTTCAGGAGGCATGAGTGCCGCCATGGGCGACTATGATAACGATGGGAACCTTGACCTGTATGTTTCGAGCATCCGTTCCAATCAACGTTGGTTTTCTCAGGACCTGAATGTTAGAGGCTATATAATGCACATTGTGCAGAGTGAACGGCGGGCGGATCTGCAAGAGACCTTTCTCGATTTACAGGATCACTTGGGGGATGATTGGATGCAGGTCGGCCAACGCGAATTGGCGGGCAACTACCTTTTACGCAATCTCGGCAATGGAAAATTTGCAGACCGGAGTGAAAATTCCGGGGCGCGACTCAACGGCTGGTATTGGGGAAGCGGATTTCTGGATTTGGATAATGATGGCTGGCTGGACATCTATGCGGTAAATGGCTGGATCAGCGGCAAACGCCTACACGACTTGTGACTAGATTTTGCCCAAATTGGGCTGGACGCCCAAAAACGCCAAGGCGAGAACTGGATTTATACGGATGATTTTGTAGCCGAAAACTCTTGGAATGGGCGAGAGCACAACCACTTTTTTCGGAATACCGGGCAGGGCCGTTTTATAGAGATGGGGACGGCCTTGGGGCTGGATGGAATCGCCGATGCACGCGGCTTTGCGGCCTCGGACTTCGATCATGATGGGGACATCGACCTGATCGTAAACAATTACAACGCGCCCGCTTATTACTATGTAAACCATTGGAAAGAAAAGGGGCAATGGCTGGCTGTACGCCTAAAGGGCACAAGCTCCAATAGGGATGGGATCGGGGCTGTAATTACCGCGGTTACTGGCAATCACTCTCAGCACAGGCTCGTAGGGGCCGGTCAAGCTTACACCGGCCAGTTTTCAAAGGAGCAGATTTTTGGCCTCGGGCAGGCTGCGTCTGCGGAAATCAAAGTACGCTGGCCCAGTGGCCGCGAGGAAAACTTCGGAACACAAAAGGCTCTCCAGCGTACGGTGTTGGTGGAAGGCGAAGGGCAACTAATCGCGTCGGCCCCTCCCTCAGCTGAGGCACCAGTAAGGCCAGGCCCTTCACGGAGTCGATTACTGATATGGCTACTCCCTTTGGGGATATTGCTGTCTCTCACATTGGTTTTTAGTCCACGGAATATCCCATATCATGAACATTCTAGCCCCGAATAATATACCGGAAACCAAGTCCCCACCCCCTGAAGCAGTTTTTAACAATCCAAAGCTTCTGGCGTGCACATGGTATGTAGCCTGTCGGGCAAAAGATCTGAAGTGCGGTACTATCCGATCGATCGAACTGGGCCCCAAGCGTCTGGTGATTTACCGCGCTGAAAACGGGCTGATTCACGCAATAGAAGCACATTGCCCGCACATGGGAGCGAACCTTGCCCAAGGACAAGTATCAGGCTCCAACATCGAATGCGCCTTTCATCACTGGCAAGTGGGGAAGGAGGGGGCCTTCCCTCCGGCGTTGACCAACGGTTCTGTCATCTGTAGGCCCGTAAAATATTATCCCACTGCAGAACGCTGGGGGTTAATCTTTGTTTTCAACGGTCCCGAGGCAAATTTTGATTTGTCGGACGTATTGGATGGTTTGAAAGATAACGGCCGAGTCAAATTAATGACTCCCAAACTAATTCGCTCCCACCCTCATGTGGTATTGGGCAACGGGCTGGACTCCGCTCACCTTGGTCCTTTACATGGATTAGAGCTTATCGACCCCCCGCAGGTGAAACAAGGCGACCCTCATTGGGTAGAAGCAAAAGTCACAGCAAGTGTGAGGTCTCCATTCTGGAAACGGCTCATTGGGGTACAAACCCGCCCATTAAAGGCTCGGTTCCGGGCAATCGCCGGAAGTTTTGCTTTCGCAGAAATCACCGAACCATTCCGGCTTGTCATGTTGTTCACCGGAAAACCTACGCGCGAGGGCCACTGCGCCACACAGACAGTCTTATTCCTGCAGTCACGATCCCCACGTTATTTGACAGGCTGCTACGCCCTTATGTTTAAACTCCTACACGCCGACCATCAAATTCTCGATCAGCTTGATTTCCATCCCGGACTCACCGAGCAGGACGCTATCTTTGG
>CAZAIZ010000012.1:0-14661 GCA_964485275.1 uncultured Pedosphaera sp. | reverse complement strand
TCTCCGCATCAGCAAGGTAAGGTTCAACAGGGAAAAGCACATAGGCAATCTTGCGTTTGGGTTTAACAAAATATTTATCAGAGACTTTCTGATAGTAGTTGGTGGCAATGCTGGCAAAATTGGTTACTTCCGAGACCCGGTTGCTGGTGGTGAAGAAAACGGCTTGAGCGGTGTATTGTTTATTTTCCTCTGCCTTTTGGTCCGCGGTGGCCTGATCGGAGAAAAAACCAACACTGCGGGTCATGAGTTCATCCAATTGCTGAACAGTGATTTGTGCCCGAATCAGCTCCTGAAATTGGGTTTCACCTGCATCACCTCCAGCCAGGAAACCGCCTGCCCGGTATTGGTTAAGGAAATTATTGTGGGCCTGGGTGGAAAATTTCTTGTCGTTCGGATTACTGAACATTTGTTCCAACCGCGCCTTGACCATGTTGTCACTTGTGATGATGCCCAGTGATTCTGCCTTGTTCAGGCGAAGGAGTCGCAAGTGTGCTTGGTAATCGAGACCGGACACGTCGATTTCTCCATCGCGGTTAAGATCCTGATCAGGAAACTGTGCGGCAATAGATTGGGCATTAATTTGGGGTGGCAAAAATCCACCGAATTGTTGGGACATGTTCAGGGCTCTCTCCAGGAGGACCTGTTGGCGGGAAAAGGCGAGTTCAGCTTCATTCTCAGATTGTGAAGGGCCTGAGTCTTCAAAGGGGTCATAGCCCGGGGTAAAATAGACCACAAAACTGATCACGATTACGATAATGATCGGAATCCAGAGGGCCTGCGAGTGCTTTCGAATGGTACCAAACATAGTGCTTAAGGGAACGCGGAGTCCTACCGGATGGGTTCAAAACGGTCAAACCAATTTGCGGCCAAAACCCTTTACAAGCTACTACGCTTGGGCGAAGCTCCCCGCCTGTAACCATGAGGTTTGGTCGTATCATTTTCTGTATTTTGAGCACGATTTTTCTTCTAGGCTGCGTATATCAGAGAATTACCAATCTTACGCCGGGGGCTCTACCTCGAAATGCTTCCGGTTTTTACCCGGTGGAAATTATCTGGGAAAGCAATCAGTCTACGGTTCGGCATGAGTCAGTTAAGCCTCAGGTGATGATTGGAACTAACAGTTTTGCCATGAAAAAAACTCAACTGATGACCAATCGCTGGGAAGCTTTGGTGCCTGTTGATCCAGTTGTCAATGAGCTGCGCTACCGCATTAAGGTAAACTGGAAATACAATGCGATTCCTGTACCGGCTGCAAACAGTCAACTTTCAGGGGAATTTTTACTACGTATTAACAACTAATGTATGAATGGGGCCTCTACAATACGCAAATCTCTGTACGCATTTTGGTTGTGTACTGTTTCTGTTTGTATTGGGCTCAATTGGACCGCACTCCAGTTGGTGGCGTGGACCGGAATGACAATAACCAACGCCCGCACCATGGATTTGTCGCTTGCCCTTGAGACGGCAATGAGTGGGGATAAACCCTGTTTGGTTTGCCGTTTTGCCAATCGACAGCGCGAATCGGATTCGGAATCTCCCTGGAATTTCTCCCAGAGTGCGTTTGAGTTTGAAGGGGTTGTGGCCAACTATAAAATGGTTTTGAATTTATGCTCTTTCTCTTTAGTCATGCCTGTGCGCGATGACGTCTTTTTACATCAGTGCGTTCCCCCTCCTGATCCGCCTCCGGAAAAGTTCTTCAATTATACCAGTTAAGATGGCTCAAGGTCTTCGGACCTTGCTTTCATTGGCCACAGGTGCTGCTTTTGACTGTGCTCTATGGCCTGTTATTATGAACAATGAAATCAGGAAAATATAACGTGAAAAAATTAAATAATTACAGTAATCGAAAAAGTGGTTTTACCCTAATCGAACTTTTGGTGGTGATCGCAATCATTGGTATTCTTGCCAGCATGTTGCTGCCGGCGCTGGCCAAGGCCAAGGCCAAGGCGAACCGGGTTAAGTGTGTCAATAACCTCTCCTCAATCGGCAAGGCTGCCATTGGATTTGCTCAGGACAATAACGAGCGCCTTCCTTGGCAGCTTACCCCCATGCAGGTAATGAACCATTTTGGTCACCATAAAATGATGACCAGAATGACCGGATGTATCATGGGGGTTAAGGCAATGAAGAGTGAGCTGCAAACACCCAAGATACTCACCTCGCCGTGCGACCCGACCCGAATGGCACTCAATGAGGTCAGCCAGCAGAACTGGGCCAGTTACGACACCAAGAAAAATGGTCATAACATGCAGCTCGGCAAGGCCATTAGTTATGGTTACGTGGAGGGAGCCGATACCCAGAGGCCCGCCTCAATCGGAGTGATCACCTTGAATCTGAGTACGGACGACTTGGCCACGGGTACTTGGTCAGGTGCCGATGAGGAACCTGTGCCCAGTAATGCCTTCGCCGGTTTGATGAAAAGTCAGGGGCAACTCGTGTTGATGGATGGCAGCAGCAAGCAATCCAGTAACGCTGATTTGGGAATCACCGGTAAAATTGTGAAGGCTCATATCAACTCCCGGGGCGGACAGACAAAGGGCAACTCAAGCACGGTGTTATTCCGGAAATAGAATAATCAGAAAAAAATCTTTAGCGGATTGACTTCTACGGAGTCTGCGGTTTGAGGTTGCCTCGATTTAAAGCCCACCCTTTTTGGGTGGGCTTTTCCTTGTCAATAACCCCAGCAAATGTCCCTTGACCCATGGACATTAAATACGGTTTTTCAGGGTCAAGCCACTGATGAAAGTAAAAGTCATTATAACCCCCAAGGCGGAGGTGTTGGACCCTCAGGGAAAAACAGTGCAAACTGCTCTGGAACAGATGGGTTGTACCGGTGTGAGTGATGTGCGGGTGGGGAAATACATCGAGATGGAGATGGATGGTGATCATGATGAGGTGAAGGCCAAACTCAGCGAATACGCGGACAAGTTTCTTGCCAACCCGAATATTGAGGATTATCGGCTTAAGCTTGAGGATTGATGAATTTTGCTGTTCTCCAGTTTCCCGGCTCAAACTGTGATCAGGACTGTGTTCATGTGTTGCGCAATGTCCTTGGGCACTCGGCCAACCTTTTATGGCATAAGGAAAACAGTGTGGGGGATGCCGATGCAGTAGTTGTGCCCGGTGGCTTTAGTTATGGCGATTATTTGCGCACCGGTTCCATCGCTCGTTTCAGTCCGGTTATGGGTGCTGTTAAGGAGTTTGCCGATAATGGAGGGTATGTTCTGGGAATCTGCAATGGTTTCCAGATTTTGTGTGAAGCAGGCTTGTTGCCCGGTGCCTTGATTCGGAACCGTTCTTTGCAGTTTCGCTGCGAGCATGTTTATTTGAAAGTAGCTAATTATGATTCCCCGTTTACCAATCGAATTCCGGAAGACAGGGTGTTGAGGATTCCCATTGCCCATGGAGAGGGCAACTATTTTTGTGATGAACAAACACTGGATACGCTCGAGGCAAACGGACAGATTCTCTTTCAATATGTCGACCGGGACGGAGATCTCACCGATCATGCCAACCCGAATGGGAGCCTGAGAAATATCGCGGGCATATGTAATGCCGAATGTAATGTTGCAGGGATGATGCCGCATCCGGAACGGGCGGCGGAATCCACACTGAATGAAAACGATGGGCGCTTGATCTTTGAAAGCATGATCCAAGCCCTGAACCCCGCCTCAACGACTACCTAGTGCCTGTTGATCCATCCATTACGCCTGAACTGATCAAAGAGCACGGACTCACGGCCGAAGAGTATGATCGTATAAAGGAGATTATTGGTCGTGAACCCAATTATGCGGAGCTGGGGATTTTCAGTGTGATGTGGAGTGAACACTGTTCCTACAAAAACACACGCGCCTTGCTTAAGGGGTTTCCTGTGGAATCTCCCCGTGTACTTGTTGGTGCGGGTGAGGAAAATGCCGGGATTCTCGATATTGGTGATAATCTTGCAATCTCATTCAAAATCGAAAGCCATAATCACCCCAGCGCAGTAGAACCTTTTCAGGGTGCGGCAACCGGTGTGGGGGGAATTATAAGAGATATTTTTACCATGGGAGCCAGACCGGTATGCGCCATCAACTCGCTCCGGTTTGGGGATCTATCCAATAGTGAGGTGCGGCGGTTGTTCCGGGGGGTAGTCAGTGGTATTGCCCACTATGGCAACTGCTTTGGTATCCCGACTGTAGCGGGAGAAGTCTATTTTGATAAAAGCTACGAGGGGAACCCATTGGTAAATGCTTTTGCCCTGGGAGTGCTTAGGCATGATCAAATTGCCCGTGGAGCGGCAAAGGGGGTGGGCAATCCCGTGTTTTACGTCGGCCCGGCTACAGGTCGGGACGGCTTGGCGGGAGCTGCCTTTGCTTCACAGGATTTAACTGAGGAATCGGCTGAACACCAACGCAGTGCGGTGCAGGTGGGTGATCCTTTTATGGAGAAGCTTTGCATGGAGGCGTGCCTTGAACTGCTGGCTACGGGAGCGGTGGCCGGTATTCAGGATATGGGTGCAGCTGGGTTGACATGTTCGACCTGTGAAACCGCTGCTCGGGGCGGAACAGGCGTGGAGATTGATTTGGCAAAGGTGCCCCAGCGTAGCCCCGGGATGATCCCCTATGAAATACTTCTCTCTGAATCCCAGGAGAGGATGTTGATCATCGTGGAAAAAGGTCGGGAGAATGAGGTGAAACGCATCTTCGATAAGTGGGATTTGCCCTGGGCGGAAATCGGCAAGGTCACTGATACAGGTCAAATGGTGGTTAAGAATCACGGTGAAGTTGTCGCAGACCTTCCCGCAGCCAAGCTTGCTGATGAGGCTCCAGTTTATCATCGGGAAGCCAAGGAGCCGGTGTATATGGATGAGGTGCGTAGTTTTACTCTTGAAGGAGTTGAGGATTGCGGTGACCCCAAGAGTGCTTTGGAGAAATTGCTGGAATGGCCCACCATTGCTTCCAAGAACTGGGTTTACCGGCAGTACGATCACATGGTGCGAGCCAATACCATGGTTAATCCGGGCAGTGACGCAGCGGTGATCCGCATCAAGGCTGACAGTGTTCCTGGGGGTGATGAGCGGGAGGAATTTCCTGAGAAGATTATCGCATTGGCCGTCGATTGTAATGCAACCCATGTCTACCTTGATCCATACGAAGGATCAAAGGCCTCGGTGGCAGAATGTGCCCGTAATCTCGCCTGCAGCGGGGCTTCACCCATTGGCACCACAGATAACCTGAATTTTGGTAATCCACATAATCCGGAGCTCTTTTGGCAGCTCAAAGAGTCGGTTCGTGGGTTATCCGAAGGTTGCACGGCGTTTGATGCCCCTGTGACAGGAGGTAATGTGAGTCTCTATAATCAGAATCCTGATGGGGCAATTGATCCCACGCCAACCGTGGCAATGGTCGGGATTATTGAGGATGAGTCGCATGTGACAACCCAGTGGTTCAAAGACAAGGGCGACGCGGTGATTTTGTTGGGTGAGCCCTTTGGTAAGGAGGACACTCTTTATGGACTCGGGGGTTCTGCTTATCTACAGGTGATCCATGGATGTAAAAACGGGAAACCCCCGGTTTGCAATCTGGGAATAGAACGGACATTGGGGACGACTCTGCTGGGGTTAATCCAGAGTGATCTCATCAAGAGTGCGCATGACTGCAGCGAGGGGGGGTTGGCGGTGGCTTTGGCTGAAAGTTGTTTTTCAGAGTTGCATGGTCGCAACACACCCTGTTTTCTAGGCGTGGACGTGGACCTATCGGATATTGAGGATGCCAGGAGTGATGCGCTGCTTTTTGGGGAATCGCACGGGCGTATCGTTATCTCCACTTCGGATATTGATGCAGTTAAGGCGGTGGAGCGCGCGAAATTGATGGGGATTCCGGCTCGGCGTATTGGAACCGTGGGCGGTACCCAGTTGAAAGTTAAACTCTTAAATGAAGAATATGTGTGGGAGATTTCCGGATTGCATGATCTCTGGTGGAATTCGATTGGTAACGCAATGGCCTAGACAATGGATCAAGAAACCCACCCCAAACACTACTGCGGCGTCTTCGGTGTTCATGGCCACCCAAACGCAGCCGAATTGACCTACTACGGTCTTTATGCCTTGCAGCATCGAGGACAGGAAAGTGCCGGGATCGTTTCTTCTGATGGGAAGCAATTCTACGAGCATAAGGGAATGGGGTTGGTTCCACAGGTGTTCAAGGGAAAGGTATTACATGAATTGGTTGGCGAGATGGCCATTGGTCACACGCGTTATTCCACAACGGGTAGTTCACATATTGGTAATGCACAACCTCTGACGGTTGACTGCTCTCGCGGTCAAATTGCGATAGCACACAACGGTAATTTAACCAATGCTTCGGAGCTGCGGGAAGAACTTGAAGAACGGGGCTCGATATTCCAGACAACCGTTGATAGCGAGATTGTGCTCCATTGGCTTGCCCAGCCCACCGCCAACGGTGAGAACACGTTGGTTTCCACCATCCGTAAACTCCAGGGAGCCTTTTCCCTGCTGATCATGACCGGCAAGGAAATGATAGGTGTTCGTGATCCACATGGGTTTCGCCCGTTGTGTATCGGGAAAATGACCAATGGAAGCTATGTGCTGAGCAGTGAAACCTGTGCACTCGACCTTATTGAGGCAGAGTTTGTACGTGACGTGGAGCCGGGCGAGATTGTTATTATTGATGATAACGGTGTGCGCAGCGTCCATGCCTTTCCCGAGCAAACCAAAAGGTCATTCTGTATTTTTGAGTATGTCTATTTCGCACGGCCCGACAGTAATCTGGCTGATAGGAACGTCTACAAGGTGCGGGTGGATATGGGACGTGAACTTGCACGTGAGAATCCCATTGAAGGGGATATTGTTGTGCCGATTCCTGATAGTGGCAACTGTGCTGCTCTGGGTTACTCGCTGGAAAGTAGAATTCCTTTTGAAATGGCCTTTGTACGCAACCACTATGTGGGTAGGAGTTTTCTGCAGCCAAGTCAGTTGATTCGCGACTTTAACGTTCGGGTGAAACTCAACCTTATCACTGATTTGGTGAAGGATAAACGCGTGATCATTGTCGATGATTCGATTGTGCGCGGGACGACGTGTAAAAAGCGGGTGAACAGCCTTAAGGAAGCCGGGGCAAAAGAGGTGCATGTGCTGGTAAGTTGTCCCCCACATAAGAATCCGTGTGTATATGGGATAGATTTTCCTGACCGCAGCAAACTGATGGCAGCAAACTATGATCTGGATGAGATATGCCAGTATCTTGATGCCGACTCCCTGAATTATCTTTCGCAAGAAGGCATGGTTCGAGCCACAGGAAAACCTGAACAATCATTCTGCATGGCCTGTTACGATGGGAATTACCCCGTGGAATACGACCCGACTGTTGATAAACATATCATGGAGCGAAGGCGTGACCGTGCTGAAAGCCTTGCAGGAGATGATTCCCAACCCAAGCTGCTGTAACGATGGGCAAAAGTGCATATGCAAAAGCGGGGGTTAACCTGGAGGTTAGTAATCATCTCAAATCGGGTTTAAACAAAATGCTTAAGGCAGCTTCGCGGCCTGAAGTTATGGGTAAAGTAGGAGGGTTTGGAGGGTTGTTTGCCCTGAAACCGGGCAAATACAAGCAACCGGTTCTGGTCTCCAGCGTGGATGGTGTGGGAACCAAGCTTAAAGTAGCTTTTGCAATGAATCGGCATCACACCATTGGTCAGGATTTGGTGAATCATTGTGTGGATGACATTGCTGTTTTGGGGGCTGAACCCTTATTTTTTCTCGATTACCTTGGCACAGGAGAACTGAAGCCAAAGGTGTTTGATGAAATTATTGCTGGGTTTGCGCAAGGTTGTGCTGAAAATAACTGCGCTTTGATTGGGGGTGAGACTGCACAGATGCCTGGCTTCTATCAGAAGGGCGAATACGATGTGAGCGGAACCATTGTTGGGATAGTTGAAAAGGCAAAGATGCTCGATGGACGGGGAATCAAGCCGGGGGATGCCGTGATCGGGATTGCTTCTAGTGGGTTGCATACCAATGGTTATTCGTTGGCTCGAAAGGTGTTTTTTGAAACGCTGAAACTCAAACCCCGTACGCGTGTTTCGGAGTTGGGATGCAGTGTGGGCGATGAACTGTTAAAGGTGCACCGCAGTTATGGTCCTTTGGTGCAGGCTTTACTCAAGAGTTACAATAAGCCGAAAGGAGCTCGAATCATCAAGGGCCTCGCCCACATTACCGGGGGAGGGTTCATCGATAACATTCCACGTGTGTTGCCCAAGAAATGTGCAGTGAAAATAGAACGCGGGAGTTGGCCCGTGTTGCCTGTATTTGAATTGATCGAAAAGCACGGAAAAGTTGACAATATGGAGATGCATCAGGTCTTTAACATGGGTATTGGGATGACAGTCATTGTATCGGGTGAGAGACCTGATGGAGTGCTGCGTAGTATCCGGCGTAAGGGACACGAGGCATGGATTATCGGAGAGGTGACCAAAGGCAATGGAAAGGTGAAGCTGGCCTAATGAAAGTACTTTTGATAGGAGGAGGGGGGCGAGAACATGCACTGGCTTGGAAACTGTCCCAGAGCAAGCGTGTGACCAAGCTTTGGGTGGCACCGGGAAATGGCGGTGTTGCGGGTGAGTTTACGCGTAATGGAGAGCCCGTTGAGTGTGTGTCTATTGGGGCAGAAGACTTGTCCTTGTTGTTGAAGTTTGCTCGAGAGCAGAAGCCGGATCTTACAGTAGTTGGCCCTGATAATCCTCTAGCATTGGGAATTGTGGATTTGTTTGAGGAACATGACCTGCGTATATGGGGGCCGAATAAGGAAGCCGCGCAGTTTGAGGCCTCTAAGGTCTTTAGTCAGGATTTTATGGTGCGCCATAAAATTCCCACTGCCCGATCCGGAACATTTGATTTCCCGACTGCCGCCAAGGCTTTTGCTGCAGAGCTTGATGGTAAATGCGCCGTTAAAGCTGATGGTCTTGCCTTGGGCAAGGGGGTGTTGCTGTGCAAAACCATTGAAGAGGCTGAGAAGGCCATTGACTCCATCATGGTGGATGAACAATTTGGAGAGGCTGGTGACAGTATTGTCATTCAGGAATTTCTTGAAGGGGTGGAGGTCAGCCTGCATGTTTTGGCTGACGGGCGGTCCTATATTTTGTTTCCGACTTCGCAGGACCATAAACGGGCCTTGGACGGGGATGAAGGATTGAATACAGGAGGAATGGGCACCTATTCCCCGGCTCCTTTTCTGAATGAGGATGAATTGAAAGCTGTGGCCTGTGCAGTTGTCGAACCCTGGTTGCAGGGATGTTTGGCTGAGGGGATTGATTTTCGCGGGATGTTGTACCCCGGTCTGATGCTTACTGATGATGGGCCCAAGGTGCTTGAATTCAATGCGCGGTGGGGCGATCCGGAAACGCAGGTGTACCTTATGCGCTTGGAGACGGATTTGGTGGATCTATTCGAGGCCTGTATTGACCGGCGGTTGGCGGAAATGGACGCGCAATGGAAGGAAGAGGCTGCGGTATGTGTTGTGATGGCCTCAGGAGGATACCCGGGCAGTTATAAAAAGGGGAAGTTGATTGAAGGTATTGAAGATGCAGAATCGACTGAAGGGGTGAAGGTTTTTCATGCGGGGACAACGTTGGAGGATGGTGAACTACAATCCAGTGGAGGTCGTGTTTTGGGAGTTACGGCCCTAGGGAGTACCCTTGAAGCAGCACGTAGTCAGGCTTACGGCGCTGTGGATAAAATAAGGTTTGAAGGTGCACATATTCGCAGGGATATTGCTGCCAAGGCATTGGTCGATTGACCAGGCAAAGCCCTCGGGGCATGAAAAAAATTCTCTTTGTTTGTACGGGCAATGTATGTCGCAGCCCGATGGCTGAAGGGTTTTTCCGTGAACTCACCAGTGAGCGGGGGGGCTACCAGTCCCTGTCTGCAGGCTTGGCTGCAATTGATGGGCAGACCCCCAGTACGCATTCAGTCACCGCCATGCAGGAGGTGGGCATCGATATTGCGGCCCAAAGGAGCACTCAAATTACCCCTGAATTGGTTGATTCGGTGGATTACATTTTTGGCTTGGCGAATGGGCATGTGGAAAATATGACACGATATTTTCCCCAGGCTCGGGAAAAGATCTTTCTGTTGCGGGAGTTTGTGGAGCAATTATCTTCAGAAGCGCGCGAGATTTCAGACCCCATAGGGGGTGACTTGGAAATATACAAGACCTGCCGCGACCAGATTAAACAAGGTGTAGATTCGATTATACCATTCCTGGAACAACAGTTGATGACAGACAATAATAACGATCAGGTGACTCTTGCGATTGGAGCAGACCATGGAGGATTTGAGCTCAAGGAATCACTAAAGGAACACTTGGAGAACCAGGGAATTCCCCTGCAGGATTATGGGCCGGCGAGTGCCGAATCCTGTGATTATCCGGATTTTGCTCAAGCGGTGAGTCGTAGTGTAGCCAGTGGTCAGCACAAGTTCGGTATTTTAATTTGTAAGACCGGCATTGGAATGAGTATTGCCGCCAATAAAATTAGTGGAGTGAGAGCGGCGCTGGTGAGTGATGTCGAAACGGCCGCCATTACGCGCGAACATAATGATGCCAACGTGGTTTGCCTGGGCTCGACACAAACCGGTGCTGAAACAGCCAAGGGAATTATCAATGAGTTTTTGAAGGGAGACTTTGAAGGTGGTCGCCATGAACGGCGTGTGGAGAAGCTGGAGGGAAGCGGGCGTGTCGAAAACGTGGACCCGGTCACCGAAGAGGTCATTTGTCTGGAGAAACAGCGGCAGCAGGAAAATATTGAGTTAATTGCCAGCGAGAACTTTACCAGTCCCGCGGTTATGGAGGCACAGGGTTCGGTGCTAACCAACAAATACGCCGAAGGGTATCCGGCTAAACGTTGGTACGGTGGATGTGAACATGTGGATGTAGCTGAAGAACTGGCGATCTCCCGTGCCAAGGAATTGTTTGGGGCCGACTATGTGAATGTACAACCTCATTCCGGGAGCGGGGCAAACATGGGTGTCTACTTTTCGGTTCTCAAGCCAGGCGACAAAATGCTCACCATGGATTTGAGCCATGGGGGGCATCTGACACATGGCAATGCGGCAAATTTTTCGGGTAAATTTTTTGAGATCGTTCATTATGGTGTGGGAAAAGAGGATGAGCGGATTGACTACGATCAACTGGCGCTCATGGCTGAAGAACACAAGCCGCGTATGATCACTGTTGGAGCCAGCGCCTACTCACGAGTGATTGATTTCGAGCGTATGGGCGAGATCGCAAAGAGTTGTGGAGCGATGTTGTTGGCTGACATTGCCCACATTGCAGGGTTAGTGGCTGCCGGATGCCACCCCAATCCGGTTCCGCATGCCGATTTTGTTACCACTACCACCCATAAGACACTTCGTGGGCCACGCGGAGGCATGATTATGGCCAGGGAAGAATACGCTAAAGCGCTTAACAGCAACGTGTTTCCCGGGATTCAAGGGGGCCCTTTGATGCACGTGATTGCCGCCAAGGCAGTGTGTTTCAAGGAGGCGCTTTCCCCTGAATTTAAGGAGTATCAGCAACAAGTAATCATGAACGCCAAGGCTTTGGCTGAAGGAATGGAAAGGAATGGGTTTCGGCTTGTTAGTGGGGGGACCGATAACCACCTGATCTTGGTTGATGTCCAGGCCAAGGGTCTCACGGGTAAGGAAAGTCAGGAGGTTCTCGATCTGGCGGGGATTACAGTCAACAAGAACACGATACCTTTTGAAACCCTCTCGCCCTTCAAAGCCAGTGGAGTAAGGTTGGGTACGCCTGCGGTGACCACGCGGGGCATGGAGGAGCCTGAAATGGCGGCAATTGCTGACATGATTTCCGAGGTTTTGAGTGACGTAAATAATGTTGACGTTGCCAAAAAAGTACGCCAGCGTGTCCGCGAATTGACCACGCGGTTTCCGCTCCCTTACTAGCTTACGGACGGTGCGAGTAGTCATAAATCCCCGATAATCCCACTTCATTCCCGGCAGCCTAGCTTTCGGCATGAGAAGGGTGATCGCAAGTCTTACCATGCCAAGACCTACGAATAATAATTCCAATAAGCGTCGGCCACAAAAACGTGGTGGGCGCCGGCGTCAATCATCCAACTTGCCTGAAGGACTGCCCGCAGACGTTGAAGAGTACGGTGAAGATCTCGCCGCACTCGAGGAGGCTGATGGCGAGGAGATTAATATCGGTCATTTGCAGGAGAAAGATATTGCCGAACTCAATACCTTGGCCAAGGAGATGGAGGTGGAAAATTTCGGAACCATGCGTAAGCATGAGATGATCTTTCAGATTCTCCGTAAGCATGCCGAAAACAAGGGAGTGCTGATAGCCGATGGGGTGCTGGAGATTTTGCCGGAGGGATTCGGGTTTCTGCGTTCCCCGCATTACAACTATCTGCCCTGTCCTGAGGATGTGTATGTTTCCCCTTCCCAGATCCGCCGGTTCGATTTGCAGACCGGCGATCAGATTCAGGGGCGCATTCGCCCCCCCAAAGAGAAGGAAAAATTTTTCGCACTGTTAATGGTCGACAAAGTCGGCGGCGAGGAACCCGAAAAGGCCAAGGACAAAACGCATTTTGATAATCTTACGCCGCTCTTTCCTGAGGAGCGCTTCCTTTTGGAAACCGATCCTGAGGAATACTCCACGCGGGTTCTGGATATCGTTTGCCCGATAGGCAAAGGAACCCGAGGGATAATTGTTGCCCCTCCACGCACCGGCAAGACGGTTCTGATGCAGAAACTTGCCAATGCGGTGCTCAAGAATAATCCGGACACCTACCTCATTATCTTGCTGATTGATGAACGGCCTGAGGAGGTGACGGACATGCAGCGTACCTGTATTGGAGCCGAAGTGGTGAGTTCCACTTTTGATGAGCCTCCAGAACGCCACGTTCAGGTGGCTGAAATGGTGATCGAAAAAGCCCGGCGAATGGTGGAGCACGGGCAGGACGTGATGATCCTGCTCGATTCCATAACCCGCTTGGCCCGTGCTTACAACACCGTTCAGCCCCACTCAGGCAAGATTCTCTCTGGGGGTGTCGACGCCAATGCTTTACACAAACCCAAGCGTTTCTTTGGCGCGGCACGCAACATTGAGGAGGGAGGGTCCTTGACGATCATGGCGACCGCACTGGTTGATACCGGCAGCCGGATGGATGAGGTGATCTTTGAGGAATTTAAGGGAACAGGCAACATGGAGGTGCATCTGGACCGGTCACTGGTTGATCGGCGCATTTTCCCCTCAATCAATGTAGCCATGAGTGGCACACGGAAGGAAGAGTTGCTGTATCACCCTGATGAATTTACGAAGGTTGCGGTACTGCGTCGGGCCCTTACCGAAGTGCCTGCGGTTGAGGCGATGGAGTTGTTGCTCTCGAAGATGCGCAAGACTCCAAACAATATTGCCTTCCTGATGGCACTTGATTTGAAGTAATTGAATTTGGGGCTTTGGCCATACGTCCTAACATGGCTCAAACTACTGAGGTGATTGTTCTGATGCAAAAACCATTCCGGTTACCGATCTTTCTTCTTGTGGGGTTGGGGGTTTTGGGGTGTGCGAAGAAGGATCAGATTCAGGTTTACACTATTCCTGCAGAACCTACTCCTCCGGAAAGCTGGAGTCTTGCAACCCCGTCTTCCTTTGAGAAAGCACGCTTCACCGTGTCTGAATTTGAGGGTTCAGCAAATGTGTCCATGACGGTCTTGCAGGGGGACGGCGGTGGACTTCTGCAGAATGTGAATCGTTGGCGCGGGCAGCTTGGTTTGGGTCCGATAGAGCAAAAGGACCTGCAGACTGAATTAAAACCAGTGATGACCCTGAGTGAAAATGCTCGTTTGGTGGATATCAATGGCACCTCCAATCGCTCCCAGCTTGAGGAAAGAATGGTGGGGGTAATTGTTCCCCAGGGGGAACTCACTTGGTTCTATAAACTCATGGGAACTCCTTCAGTCGTGGAAAAATCCCGGGAAGAATTTTTGGGCTACCTGCCTAATTGGAGATAGCCGAATGAAGGATAACCCTATCTTTAAGCTATTCACCTCACTTTGGCTGACGGTTGCACTATTGTCCTTGTCCTTGGTGATCATTTTTTTGGGAACTTTGGCTCAGGAACCGATGGGTTTGAATATTGCCGTGGAGCGTTTCTTCAAGAGTTGGTTCGTGGATCAGGTGGCACTTGAGGCGGCGGCAAAGAAGACTGTCCAACTTTTTGGAGTGAATGTGGCTCCAGTGACACCAGAGCGAATACTAGGAGAGTCAGGGCTTCCAGTATTTCCGGGAGGGTATTTAGTAGGAGCGTTACTTTTAATCAATCTTCTGGCCGCCTATTATCAACGATTCGAATGGTCAGCAAAAAAGGCGGGGGTCTATGTGTCCCACTTGGGTATTATTACTCTTCTGGTGGGGCAAATTATTACCGATGTATTACAAGAGGAGAGCTTTGTAGATATGGAACGCGGTGACCGGCGTGACTATTCGGTGTCTTTTGACGAAAATGAATTGGTTTTCATGTTGCCCGTAGCTGGCGGTTCCAACCGGGTGGTTTCCATTCCAGAGAAAATGCTGAAGACCGGTAGTAAGATTACCCATTCCCAATTAAATGGACTTACTCTTGAGGTGGAAAAATATT
>CAZAIZ010000011.1:14265-15718 GCA_964485275.1 uncultured Pedosphaera sp. | reverse complement strand
GGAATCGATCCAAGAGCCAATCCACCATAAGGATTAGTCCAATCGCCTCCACTGGCAATCCTGCTGCGTTCAGAACAATAAGCATGGTTACCAGTCCTGCCTCGGGGATTCCAGCAGCCCCAATAGCCGCCAATGTTGCTGTTACAGCTATTGTTATTTGAGTCATCATCGTCAACTCTTGACCTGTAATTGGAAAATATATTTGAGCAATAAAAATGGCAGCAGCAGCTTCATAAAGTGCCGTGCCGTCCATATTAATGGTAGCACCCAAGGGTAAAACGAATTTGGTGGATTTTTCAGAGACTCCAGCCTTGTCAACCGCGCATTCCATTGTAATAGGGAGGGTGGCCGAAGAACTTGCCGTGGAAAAAGCAGTCAATACGGCTTGTGACATATTCTTGAAAAACGTCCACGGATTTTTTCCGGTAAAAATCCGATAAATCAGAAACAAAGTTACAAAAGCATGAAAGCCAAGGCCCAACAAAATGGTAATTATATAAAAACCTTGCTGCCCAGCCATCTCAGCCAGTTTACCAGCCTCCTTGGCCTCCCCAAACTTGGAAGCCACCAGGCAGAAGATTCCAATTGGTGCGATATTCATAAGCAGCATCACAAAAGACATAAGAGCATCATTAACCTGATTAATCATGCGAGTGATCGCAAAAACCTTTTCGCCCATAGTGGTAAGCATTGCAGCAAAAATAATGCTAAATACGATTAAAGGCAGGAGGTTCATCTCTCCAGCCGCTTTGATCAAATTGTCCGTGACCAACATGAGGAGAATATTTTCAAGTATATGCCATATTGTTTTCTCCTCACCGGCGGCCTGCTTTTGCGCAACCGCTTTGGCGTAGGCCTTATCCGCACTGTCTTTGGCGGCGAGAGCATTCTCAACTTGCGCCTTAAGAGATTCATCATCCGGGTCACTGGCCAATTCACTACGGGCTGACTTTAGTGCTTCTTCTGTCTCCTTTTGCCTTTCCTTTGCCGTCTCAAGTTCACCAGCCGCAGCCTTGCGCTTTTTCTCCTCCTCAACCGCGTGCGCCGCTTCTTCATTATTAGCCGCAGAATCGTCCAGCTTTTTTTGGATAGAGGCTTTAATTGCATCAAGCTCAGCTTGAGCCTTGGCTTTGTCGGCATCGCCCTGAGCTGCTTCGACTTTTTCCTGGGCTTCAGCCAGTTTCTTATTAACACCTGGCTTCAAAAGATTGACCGCTATAAGGCCGACGGTTACAGCCAAAACTGTGGTGCACATATAGTATCCAACCGCCACGCCACCAGGCTTACCAAGCTTGCGCACATCTCCTAAACCAAGAATCCCGCTCATAACCGAAGACACTACCAAAGGCACCACCATCATCATGAGCAGGCTAAGAAAAACTTCGCCGCCAACCTTGAACTTGACGGCAATCGCAGGAGCAAAGAAGCCAGTTGCAATCGCAGCAATGATTGC
>CAZAIZ010000011.1:5546-14165 GCA_964485275.1 uncultured Pedosphaera sp. | reverse complement strand
CCCGCCATCATGGTAAGAGCAATAGCCGAAGCAAGGCTGCCTGCCTGAGCGGCCATAATCATCATGGCGGTAATAAAATTTACATCTCCATTGGGAGCAAATAACCGCCCCAAACCATAAGCCACGGAAGGAGCAAAAATATAGGTACAAAAAAGCACAGGTAATATTGCACGCAAATTGACAGACTGTTTCACCAGTTGGGAGGTATCCATAGTGAATCCTGCAATACCAAGCATGACTCCCACGAACAACGGAACAATCCATCCATTCTGCTTTATCGCTATACCCAAACCCGGAGCCAACATTCCAACCGGGATTAATAGAATAAGAGCGACCAGAAACCAGTATCGCCCAAGAAAGCTCCTGCTCATTTTACTCCCATGATGCGGTGTATCTCACGAGCCAATATAGCCATATTCGGAGGACGCTTCTCAGGAACAAAATCCAGGCACTTAATGATCAATTCATCAAGCTTGATGGGGATATTCGGATTGAACTTCCTCAATTCACGTATTCGATAACGTTGATTGAGCTGATTGGCGAGCATCGCCTTTTGAGTTTGCCCTTCGAAAGGTTTCACGCCAGTCAACAGCTCATAAACTGTCACTCCAAAAGCATAGATATCAGCCCGGTGATCAAATCTCCAACCGTTTGTCAATTCGGGCGACATATAGAAAGGCGTCCCCGATTTCTTTTCAATTTTGATTGGCCTGTCAGGAATCAACTGCGCTGTGTCAAAGTCGCACAAATACGATCTCCCCCCCCGACTCACAATGACGTTCTCCGGCTTTAGATCCAAATGCATGAATCCACTGTAGTGTACATGCTCCAAAGCTCCGGCCAACTCCACGACTATATCCGAAAGGATCCCCTCCAGCCGGGAATCCTTACGAACCATCATCTCCCTCAGGCAAGGTCCTTCGATATATTCTATGACCGCAAATTCTCGACCCTTTTCTTTGCCCTTTGAATAATAGCGAACTATATTGGGATGCTCCGGCAATGCTTCCATGACTTCGCATCCTCGCCGAAACAACTTAGGGCCCGACGAACCAACACGAAAGTCATCATGCATTACCCTCAGAGCTACAGCTCCCCCGCCGGGATCGCTGGCCAGCCAAATTGTACTCAACCCGCCCTTGGCTATGCGTTCGAGCAATCTATAGGAGCCAAATTTCTTGTTCTCAACCAGTTCGATAACAGACCTCCAATAAGTGTTAAAAACTTGGCGATCGAACTACCTAAGGGCAATTGATACAATAAAATTCTTGGCCTAATGCTCTGCCATGTGTAGTCACTTCCTAGGATTGTGCGCAATACGGTTACCATTTTCATCTACATTTTAGGCGTCTTTATCGGTGCGGCCGTGCTCGCCCCATTGGTCTGGATGGGGGTCTTCTCTGAAGCACCTATCCTTGGTTTTTTGAATTTTCTTGAATCCCATGATGATTTTCATCGCTATTACAATCGGTGCCTAATGCTGCTTGGTCTTGCAGGTTTATGGATCCTTTGGCGGATAACCAAAATTGAGTCCTGGCAAGAGTTGGGTTGGATCAAATATGACAGCAACAGCTGTCCTCTTGGTTACGGATTAATAGTCGGACTAACATCACTTACCGCAATAGCTGCACTGGCCTTGATTTTTGATGCCCGTGAATTCCGTGATGATATTCATTCCTCCCAGTGGATACGCCACGCCATGAACACATTAGGCGCAGCTACCCTTGTCGGGATACTGGAGGAAACATTATTCCGGGGAATGCTTTTTGGCCTCCTTAAACGCGACGTGAATTGGCGCGCAGCAGCAGTAATCAGCGCAATAATATTTGCCAGCGTCCACTTCATTGATCAGAGGCCCGCAATCAATGAAGTAACTTGGTCCAGCGGTTTTACCGCATTTCCACAATTTATTCATGATTTTGAATCTGACCCACACTGGCCTGCCTATTATTTCAACCTAACACTGGCAGGCCTGATTCTTGCCGGGGTTTTCCAACGAACCGGCAATATATATTGCTCCATCGGCATTCATGCTGGGTGGATTATAGCCACAAAAACAAACGGGTTCCTTACCAGTCCAATTAACACCCATATTTTATGGGGAGATGGCAAGACCAGCGACGGATGGGCCGCCACCCCCTTGCTAGGTGTTATGACTTGGTATATTTTTAGGTCTAATGAAGGACAGTCTGACACGGAGCCTGATAGAACTAGTTGATTCATTATCCTTTCCAGAGACTTGTCAGATTTGCGTCAGAAACCATGCCTGCAACGCAGATGGCTTTGTGTGCAATCCTTGCAAAAAGAACGTTCAACGCATTGACCGTCCGTGGTGTAACTTTTGCGGACAGCCGCTAATAAGTCCTTCGAGTAATCCGGATGCATGTAGCAACTGTATCAATAGAAAATATAAATTCTCGAAAGCCCGATCCATATTTACAGCCAAAAAACTCCCTCGAGAAGTGATTTATCGGCTCAAGTACAACCAGCACGTTTTTTTTGAGCCATTGCTCAAGGATTGGCTTCAAATATCACTACAATTGGATTTAAACCTAAAGCCTTTGGCAATAATACCAATCCCTCTACACGCGACTAAGGAGAGAGAACGGGGGTTTAACCAAGCCAGCACAATAGGGCACATCCTCTCGTCTCTCATCGATATACCCATCAAGCACAATCTCCTAAAGCGCGTAGCAGCCACAGAATCGCAAACCCACCTCTCAAGGGCTAAACGCATTTCAAATGTTGAAAACGCCTTTGCCTGCCCCGAGCCTCTCTCTAAGGGTGGCTTCTTACTTGTCGATGATGTAATGACAACCGGTGCTACTGTCGACTCCTGCGCAAAAACTCTCCTAGCAAACGGCGCCTCGTCAATAGAAGCACTCACTATAACGCGCCAAATACCCAATTAATTTAGGCTTGTGACAAACACCTATAACCCATCACCATACTTCCAAGTCAATTATTGAAACCTTAATGGCAGATACTCCAAAAAAAACCTTAGGCCTAGAAACCACTGAGCCAGCGGTTACGCCCCCGCCTGCGGACGTAGAAAACGCAATCGAAAAAAAACCGGTTAGCCCAGGGGCGAGTCGTAAACGTGAAATCCCACAAGGTCTCTGGACCAAATGCCCAGGGTGCGAGGAAATGATATTTGATAAGGAACTGGAGGAGAACCTGAAGGTTTGCCCGAATTGCATGCACCATTTTCCAACCACAGCTTGGGAACGCATAGAGTCCTTAACAGAATCCGGTTCTTTTCATGAACACGACGGACAAATGACCAGTGTAGACACATTGGAGTTCACCGGGACTGCTGCCTACGCTGAAAAACTCGAAAAACATCGCGACAAAACCGGACTCAAAGATGCCGTGGTTACCGGAGTTGGAAACATGGGAAATCATCAGGTAGCACTCGGGGTCATGGACTTCAACTTTCTAGGAGGGTCAATGGGCTCCGTAGTTGGTGAAAAAATCACCCGTATTATTGAAACAGCAACCGAATCAAGATTGCCTGCAATTATTATTAGCAGCAGCGGAGGAGCCCGTATGTACGAGGGCATGTTCAGTCTAATGCAGCTAGCAAAAACCAGTGCAGCTATAGCCTACCACGGAAGACAGGGCCTGCCTTACCTCAGCATCTTAACCCACCCAACTACTGCCGGCGTCATGGCTAGCTACGCCAGCCTTGGAGACCTCATCATTTCCGAACCAAAAGCAATGATAGGATTTGCAGGTCCCAGGGTAATTAAAGATACGACCCAAAGCGAACTCCCTGAAGGATTTCAGACAGCTGAGTTTTTATTGGAACGGGGGCTGATTGATTCAATTATCAGCCGCACAGAATTGAAGGCACGTATTACGGAGTATCTGGACTATCTGTGCCTGAACATCAAAGGCGACTAAAGCTTCGGCTTGAGCTTGTCGCGAATCAACTCAGATGCCCCCTTGTCCCCGAATGGGCCTACCCGGATTGATACAGTTGTTTCTTCCGGAGACTTTGCCTTGATCCCAAAAACTACCCGCCCAAAGTCACCATCAGCAACTATGGTTCCTTTAAAGATTTTTTGCTCTTTCTTGGATATCGTAAACTTCATTTCCTGACAGGTCATCTCGACTGCCTTGAATACAGCGTCCAATGACTTCTTTGAATCAAGTTTCAATGGTGCCTTTACATACATTCCTGCTGCTGCTCCGGCTCCTACTGCCCCAACCACACAACCAGACATGACACCAGCAGTCCCAACAATAATAAAAGAAAAAAGAACCTGTTTTATCTTCATAAACTCTCCTTTACCCAAAACGATGGGGTAAAAGTACGAAGACAGCCATACATAGTCAAGAGGGCTGGAGGCGCGTTATTCACACTGCATACTTGATTTGCCATTTTAGTAATGAGAGCCTTTGAAAAAAGGTGGACCAGCCGTATTCCAGTACTGAAGATAGCGACAGCAGGAGGTCGTCAAACCTTGATGGGAACTCCGCACAGGAATCAAATCTCCAGCTCAAAGAGTTACTTCAGCTGGCAGCGATTACTTCGAGTAATCAGTACGCAGCGTTCTGCAATAAACCCACCGGCAACCATAATTACATTATAACCAGCGGCACAACCAACCAGGCTCTACAGCAACTTGATCCATATAACACGATTGTTCATGACAAAAACCAACCTATTGTAATCGAAGACATACAGAAAGATGAAAGAACAATAGAACTCACCGAATCTCCTGACGAACAAATCCACTTTTATGCCGGATTTCCCGTTCAGCTAAGGGATCAGGGAACTGGAGTTTTTTGGGTAGCCAGCAACGCGCCGGGACAATTGAACAAGACCCAATTTGACACATTGAATCTATTCGCCAGAAACATTGAGCACCTGCTGAACAATCAAACCCGTATTCAACATTTAAAGGATGAAAATTCAGAGCTCCTTATCCAAGAGCTAGGAGCCGAGATGGCTGAGGAAAAATACCGAAGTATATTCGAAAATGTCCAAGAAGGAATATTTCAATCGACAGATGATGGTAAATTTATATCTGCAAACCCTAAACTCGCGGAAATATACGGCTTCGACTCAACTGATGAATTAATCGCGAGTTTCTCTAATATAGCTGATGACGTTTATGTGAACCCGTCCCGGCGTCAAGAATTTGTACGTCTTATGGGGGAAAAAGATGTAATACACAATTTCGAATCAAAGGCACGAAAACAAGATGGCAGCCTGATATGGATTTCAGAAAATGTTCGCGCCGTAAAAAACGTTGACGGTCAATTTCTCTATTACGAAGGAACGGTCATTGACATCACAGACCAAAAAATGACCAGCGAAGCCTTGAAGGAATCAGAACTCCTTTATCATTCCTTGGTGGAGTCAATCCCACAAAATATCGTCCGAAAGAATCTTGACGGTGAATTTACTTTTGCAAACCAGAAATTTTGCCAGACAATTGGGAAACCCATGGAAGAGATTCTCGGGCAAACCGATTATGACCTCTCCCCAAAACATCTCGCCGATAAGTACCGGCGCGACGATCTGCTGGTCATTGAGACGGGCCAGACCTACGACACCACCGAGACCCATACTGGAAGTGGCGGAGAGGGAGATAATTTTTATATCGAAACGGTTAAGACGCCTTTGCGAGATTCCGAGGGAAACATCAGCGGCATTCAGTGCATGTTCTGGGATGTTACAGAACGCCATCAAATTGAGGAACAATTAGCCTATGAAAGGGACTTGCTGAACGCCTTGCTAGATAATGTCCCGGACCGAATCTACATCAAAGACACAGAATCGAGATTTATAAAAGGAAGCACAGCACTCGCCAAAAGGCTCGGCCTTAACACCGCTGAGGATATCATAGGAAAAACTGATTATGATTTTCACCCAGGCGATCAGGCCAAAAACTTCCATGAAGATGAACAGAGAGTAATACTCACCGGAAAACCAATAGTTAACAAAGTTGAGCAACAAACGGACGATACTGGTCGTGATATATGGGCCTCGGTGACAAAGGTGCCCTTTTCAAACCGTTCTGGCATCATTACCGGAATCATTGGTATCTCTCGTGATATAACCGCCTTAAAGCTTGCCGAAAAAGAAACGGTCCGTGCTCGAGACTTGGCCCTGGAAGCTGCCCAAATGAAGGCGCGATTCCTCGCGGTAATGAGTCACGAGATACGAACCCCGATGAACGGAATCATCGGAATGATCGATCTACTCTTGAGGTCCGATCTGTCCGAGGAACAAAAAGAGTATGCTGACACTGTCCGGACGAGTGCTGATGCTTTACTGGACATCCTAAATGATATTCTCGACCTATCTAAAATTGAAGCCGGCAGGCTTGAACTGGAGAAGACCACCTTCTCCCTCAGAAAAGTAATCGAGGAGGCTGTAGAATTACATGCACTCCGGGCGGAAGCAAACCACATTGAACTTAATTGTTATATTCCTCCATCTCTGGATATGCAATTTTCCGGGGATGCTGGGCGACTAAGGCAAATCTTACTTAACCTTGTAAGTAACGCAGTGAAATTCACCGAAAAAGGTGAGGTGCAGACATCTGTACAAAAAATTGAATCCACCGAACAAGGATTGCGCCTCCAGTTTACGGTAAAGGACACCGGCATTGGTATCAGCCCGGAAATGAGTAAAAAGATATTTGATGCATTCCGGCAGGCTGATGGATCCACCACCCGTAGATACGGTGGAACTGGACTTGGCCTGTCGATATCCAAACAACTCTCTGAAATGATGAACGGTGACATGTGGCTTGAGAGTACTCCCGGGGAGGGTTCTCAGTTTCATTTTACTGTCCTTTTGGAAGAAGCAACAGATACAGAACACTATCACGCTGAAGGACTAAAAGACAAAAACCTCCTGCTCATTATCCCCAATGAATTTGCACGTAATGCCATTTCGGATTACGCCAAAGATATAGGCCTTCGTGTCACATCGGAGTCATCGGCTTCTACATCACGTGAGATACTCAACAAGGATAAAAGCTATGACCTTATTCTTCTAGACCTCAACCTTGAAGACACCGATTGCATGGATTTTATTCAAGAAATCCACGCCAACCCTAAGCAAGATGAGGCCAAAATCGTGCTTTTGACCAACCGCAGGCACAAAGTGGACTCAAGCATACTCAGGACGCTGGGTATTACCGGAACATTATTAAAGCCTGTTCGCCTTGGCCGAATGCGCCAATCACTTCACACCGCACTTACCGGCAAGCCACACTCACCCAAAACTACAATGGCAGCAGATGACCTTAGACATGGATCCCTTAGAATTCTTGTTGCCGAAGATAACCCGATAAATCAACGAGTTGCCACACTGCAACTAACAAAACTCGGGCACTACGTTAAAATCTGCGAGGACGGCCAGGAAGTGCTTGATTCTGACCTGGAAGAATTTGATATCATATTGATGGACTGCCAAATGCCCGTGCTCGATGGACTGGAGGCCACCAGGCGACTGCGTGAATTGGAATTAAGCACCAAAACCAGTAATCCCGTATACATCATCGCCATGACAGCGAATACCCAGGAAGACGACCGTGCCGCCTGCCTCGAGGCAGGCATGGATGATTTCATATCAAAGCCTGTTCAGCTGGACGAACTTCAGACTGCTATAAATAGATCACTCGGAATCAACACTGAAACAGAGACGGATATCACTGAAAGCCCCCAGCTGATGATGACGCAAATCGATCAACTTAGAGGTTCCGGCCAAGATGAAAATTTTAGAGAGATCATATCAATGTATATTGAACAAACAGGCGACCAACTCTACGACCTAAAGAGAGCTTTGAATGAGGAAAACATTGAATCCGTAAGTCGTATAGCCCATCAGATAAAGGGAAGCAGTGCAAATTTAGGAGCCTCTCAACTCGCAAAAGCGTGCTCTCGTCTTGAAGATAACGTAAAGGCCGGCAATCTAACTTCCAGCCGCCCACTGGTTGATGAAATACAAGGAATATTTGAACGCACAAAGATCCAATTACAGGCTCTCCTCGACGAATAACAACCAACTCTTTGACAATCAGGCCGCTTAACCTTTAACATAATGCTTGATGGAGTCACTACACGCGCCGTGGCGCATCCAATATATTCTTGGGCCTAAAAACACCTGTGGTGATGGTTCCCAATTTACACAAATCGCTCATTCAGAAGAGGACGAGTCCAATTATGTAATCGCCCGAACAAAACACGGATTTGCAGTGCTCAACACTTACCCCTACAATGGCGGACATTGCCTGGTTATTCCGTACAAACAAGTTGGAGACCTGATAGATCTCAATGATGAAGAGAATTTGGACCTCATTATACTCCTGCAGAAAACAAAAAACGCAATCCAATCCACCATGGGGCCGGATGGATTCAATATTGGCCTAAACTTGGGAAGTGCAGCCGGGGCGGGCATCACTGAACATCTACACTGGCACATCGTGCCCAGATGGAAAGGAGACACCAACTTCATGCCTGCAATAGGCCAAACTTCTGTTTTACCAGAAGCCCTTTCTGAGACAGCCAATACACTAAGAACTGCAATGCAAGAATAATGGCAACAATCACACTGCAATATACTAATGCACGGGAAGCCCAGAAACTTTTCGA
>CAZAIZ010000011.1:0-5446 GCA_964485275.1 uncultured Pedosphaera sp. | reverse complement strand
TTCAATTCGGATCACAACCTCATCACGCAAACCTCAAATAATCCCAAAAACAATCGGACAAAAAGAATATGTACAAGCCATCAGTAGACACGACATAACATTTGGCGTAGGACCAGCTGGCACAGGAAAGACTTACCTTGCAATGGCAATGGCCGTTAGTGCCTTACACCAAGGCGACGCCTCGCGCATCATCCTGACACGACCTGCCGTGGAAGCCGGGGAGGCGTTAGGGTTCCTGCCCGGGGATCTTAAGGAAAAACTCAGCCCTTATTTGCGACCATTACACGATGCTCTAATGGACATGATTCCTATAGAAGAAATCCAGAAACACATGGAACGTGAAACCATAGAAATAGCTCCGCTCGCTTATATGCGCGGACGCACGCTCAACAACGCTTTTGTCATACTCGATGAATCGCAAAATTCCACAAATGAACAGATGTTCATGTTCCTAACCCGTCTCGGCTTCCATTCTAAAGCTGTGATTACCGGTGATCCTACACAAATAGACCTTCCTCCCTCCAGACAATCAGGGCTTATTGAGGCACTTGAACTACTCAAAAAGACAGATGGCATAGCGGTAAGTGAATTTACTCAAAAAGATGTGGTCAGGCACCCTTTGGTTCAGAAAATAATCTCCGCCTATGAGCCCCGGCGCAAATAAATATGAATAAATTGAGCGTCATTAATAAGCAACATCTCCACCGGATAGGCACAACAGAATTCCAAGAAGTCGCCAGGATAGTCATTGAAGACCTGCTCAATCAACAATTGTATGACTTGTCTGTTACTTTCCTGAATCCTGAACGCATGGCTGAAGTCAATATGAAACATCTCGAACACAGAGGCCCAACAGACATCATCACATTCGATTACTCATCGGAGTCAACGCTTGAGGGAGAACTATTAATATGCCCCAGCGTAGCCGACGAGCATTCACGTCAACACAATGTCTCACTGGGAAACGAGCTGGCCCGATATTATATACACGGCATCCTCCATTTACTCGGATATAACGACAAAAACCCCAATGAACGAAGAAAAATGAAACACAAGGAAACCTTTCTTCTCAGGCAGCTCGCCGAGCTTTTCCCCCTCGAAAAACTTGTTCATGAATGAGTCAGCACAGGCGATTGCCCTCCGTATCAGATCCTTATCGGACTCAAGCCTGATTGTTCATTGGCTCACCCAGCAACATGGGCGACTAAATACCGTCGCAAAGGGAGCTCGACGAGCCAAAAGCCCATTCCGGGGTGTTATTGACCTTCTCTTTGAAGTTGAAATTTATTTCTCAAGAAGCCGCCGCTCAAGTCTACACACCCTGCGTGAGGTAAAACTATCCAATTCCCACTCAAATCTACAACAAGACATAAAACGCCTTCAGTTGCTTGCCTATGCGACCCGTCTGCTGGAAAAAACCACCGAAATAGAACATCCGTTGCCTGGAATTCACGCAATTTTTTCAACCCTTCTGAATCACTTGGACACCCAACCCGTTCGCCCGGTTTTAGTTTATGCATTTGAAATCAAGTTTTTGCATGAATTAGGATTTGCCCCACCTCACGACACCGATCGTCTTGGCTTCCAAGCGGCCAAACTAATGGAACAATTATCCGTACTGAATTGGAAAGGCATCACTGAATTAATACCCAACCGTTCGGAAACAAAACAACTGTCTAAATTTCTCGAGGACTTTATCAATCACAACCTAGACCACTTGCCAAAAGGAAGAGAGCAACTTTTAACATGATAAAGTGGACTCCACAGGATCCACCCATAAACCATGTTCTTTTATTAAGTCCACCAAACTTTCCACAGCATCGGCTTCAGGGATGTTAAACCGAACCGCTTTCTTTCCGACATATAGGTTGATTTTACCAGGAGCACCTCCCACGTACCCAAAATCTGCATCAGCCATTTCTCCTGGCCCATTTACAATGCACCCCATAATCGCAATCTTCACGCCTTTTAAATGCCTTGTTCTTTCCTTAATGGTCGCGGTTACCTCCTGAAGATCAAACAAGGTTCGACCACAACTGGGGCACGCAACATAGTCCGTTTTAACAGAGCGACACCCTGACGCCTGGAGAATATTATAAGCCAATTGCAGAGACTCCCGTGCCTTGCTCTCTCCACGTATCAAAATCGCATCGCCTATTCCGTCACACAACAACGAACCTAAAACTATCGAGGCACGCAATAGCGCCTTGTTAGATTCCAAGGGCTTTGGCTCAAGTCCCAGACAATCTTTCAACAAAATCGGATTATTCCTGCCTTGATCTTTTAGCTTTGCGGCCAACAGCCTAAAAGCAGTAATAACTGGCAAGCCTACGCCATCGGTCACGGTAATTGGCTGGTTATCATTTTTGACCTCAAAGGGCTTACAAGGGTCAACTTCCAACACATCTATTTTCTCATAAATCGCCTCAGGTCTCACGTCATCCTTCTGCTTGATTCTGGAGATCAACTTAGCCCAAGCAGCCTCGGTAACCACGACACGAACTGTTTGCTCACCACCACATTTTACATTTTCATTAAGATCAACTTGCACAGAAGTGCGACGTATATATTCAAAAGGATCATAAGGTAACGGCAATCCTGAAAAGTTATTTTCTTGAGATATAAGTTCCGGGATTTGCGCAATCAAGTCATTGCACACAGCTATTTCATTTGTTGAATCCTCTGTGAGTGATACGCGAATTGTATCCCCTAATCCGTCGCACAAGAGCGACCCGATCCCAATGGCACTCTTAATTCTACCATCCTCACCCTCCCCGGCCTCAGTTACACCCAGATGAAGTGGATAATTCCAACCGGGCCCCAGATTCGCTAGGCGGGCAACCAGCAAACGGTAGCACTCTATCATCACCTTGGGGTTGCTGGACTTCATGGAGAACTTGAAATTATGAAAATTGTGTGCGCGCGCGATCCTGGCAAATTCCAGAGCACTTTCCACCATGCCTAGTGGTGTATCTCCGTAGCGGTTCATAATCCGGTCACTGAGTGACCCGTGGTTTGTCCCTATACGCAGTGCCCTCCCCAGTCTTTTACACTCCTCAACCAGCGGCCCGAATTCCTGTTCTATGCGTTTCAGCTCTTCTGCATACTCTTCATCCGAATACTCCCGAACAGCAAATTTTTTTGAATCGGCATAATTCCCCGGGTTTACGCGAACCATCTCACACCACTTGACAGCCTCCATTGCCGCATCAGGCTTAAAATGTATATCAGCGACAATAGGCACATTCGATCCTCTTGCCCGTATCCCCTTTACAATGTACTCCAGATTGGCAGCGTACTTTCTGGTCTGAGCCGTTACCCGGATAATTCGACACCCTGCATCAACCAGACCCATCGATTCATCAACACAGGCTTCATTATCCAGAGTGCTACTGGTTAGCATGGATTGTGGAATAATCGGGTTCACCCCCCCCATAACAACCCCTCCATTTGCAGGATCCCCGACTACCACTGGCCGCGATTCTCGGCGTTCATACCGATACGGTGAATCGCAATACTCCACCTCAACCCCCTGAACTGGATGTATTTTCAATCTGCGTGTCCCGCTTGAATATTTCATGCAACAGTGGCACCCGTTTCACATCCGCAAATGTTACATAAACGAAAAAACACAAGAGCAAGGCAGCAAACGCGGTTGTTGCCCACTCCTGAACCCTGACACTAACCGGCTCTTTACGAATCCATTCAATAATAGACATTAGAATATGGCCACCATCTAAAACCGGCACCGGTAAAAGATTTAGGATCGCAAGATTTATATTCAACAGCACCAGGAAGCCAAGCGCCAACATTATGCTATGGTTCACCTGAATTGCCAGCATTCCAAAAATACCAACCGGTCCACTTAAATCCTTCGCCCCCACACCAGATTCCTTACCCCTCCCAAGCGCCTTGAAGGTAATGGCAATCTTATCGAGCACATCACTTATTTGCTCGATTGGAGTTGGATGAGCAAGTTCCTTACTGTAGCGAATAGGCTCTGGCATAAATGACAATCCGACCTCCTGTTCCAGACCTATTCCCAAGCGACCTTCAACAGGTGTAACCTCTACAATCAAAGTTTCCTTACCCCTAATAAGCTCCAATTCCAGCTTCTTTCCTTTCTCTTGTGCCCGTACTATATCTATTAGCTGCAACGTGCTGGTAACATGCTTGCTTCCGGCGCTTTTGATGAAATCTCCCTTCTCGATATCTGCCTTGGATGCCGGGGTAGCCTTTCCATCCTCATCTTCATTAATAACCATCCCGACCTTCACTCCGGCAACATCGGGTGTTTCATATTCAAGTTCTACAGCAGCTCCTTTGCGCATCACTTGAATTGTTTTTTTCTCACCCGAATTCGCCATTAACATATCGAGCAAATGATACTGACTGTATGCCTCCTTGCCGTTCACACTCTGAATCATATCTTCAGGTTCAAACCCCGCTTCACCCAATAGACTCGGGGTTTCAAAACTTAGAACTTTCAGCATATCGCGACTTTCCAAGCGCAACCTCCGTATCCCTCCATCCCAGGTGTCGGCAGCTAAATCAACATTGATCTCTTCATCTCCTCGTAACAGGGTCACGTCCACTGTTTTACCGGTGCTATCCAAGACCGCATAGATCACATCCTGCCAAGTCTCGATTTCCTCACCATTAACTACCTTGAACACATCTCCCGGACGGACCCCCAGCCTGTATTCCTCGGAGGCCTTTCCCACATAACCTATTACCGGTTCATTAATTTGTTTCGGTATGCCAATAATCCATATGAATATTGCAATGGCAAAAGCAAATATAACATTCATTAAGGGGCCTGCGAATGCGACCAGAATCTTGGAAAAAGGCGAAACCTCTGGCAGCTCTTCTCCTGATTCTGGATCACCATCCTCGTTCTTGTCATCAGATTCATTCTCTTCATCCTTTTCTTCAGACTTATCCTCTGCCTTTCCTTCAATGGCATCGCTGGTAAGCATTTGCGGTAATTTCACAAATCCTCCAGCCGGTATGAGCCGTATCGAATAAAGAATCCCATCATGTTCCCTGCTCCATACAATTGGCCCAAAACCAATCGCAAACTCTTCAACAATCAGGCCTCGTTTAAGTGCCACCCAAAAATGACCGAACTCATGAACAAATATCGCAGCTCCAAACAAAAGAAACACTACGGCCACTACATAAATAATGTTTAGGATTTCCATATTTTCAATGCGGTGGAGGGGAATATGTCAGAAAATCACCCGGACAGCAATCCGCGAATCACAATGACAACACCAAATTACGGGCGGTTTTTCTGGCCCAAGAGTCCGCCTCCAGAATCTTACCAAGTGTTGGCAAATCGGCTAACTCATGGGCATCCATCGTGTCAGACACTATTTTAGTGATTGCAATAAACTCAATCTCTTGATTACAGAAAGCTTCCACGGCAACTTCGTTGGCCGCA
>CAZAIZ010000010.1:7718-15861 GCA_964485275.1 uncultured Pedosphaera sp. | reverse complement strand
TCCCGAACCCGAATTTCCTAGCTTAACTAAATTATAAACTTCAGTGAATTTTGTAGTGGGTGCTGTCTTGCGTGGGAATCCTGCCGGAGGTTAGGGTTGGTGTGTGGTTGATCCTCAAAAACCCGATCCGGATGTTTTTTGGTGCAAGAAATGCCAATGCCACGGTGAGTTTGTTGAAAAGGTAAAGCGAAGATATGATTCGGAAAGAGGCCACTACACAGTAAGAAATGATCACTGCGTAATTTGTGATGAGGTGGGAGGGGTGCCGATTAGGGGTAAGGAATTTGCTATTACTGATGCAAAAATGTTGGGGATAGCGGCATTGGTTCTCAATGTTATATGCTTAACCGTAGCAACTTTTAGGTGGGGTTTTGAAAAGGGTTTTCTTGAAGGCATATTTCTATGTCCTCTGTTATCAGTATTACTGGGCGGTGCTTTTTTTTGGTTACCAAGGAACGCGAGGTCAATGGACTTTTATATAGCATGGAAGAAGTGGGCCAAGGAACGCGGCTGGGAAGAAGAGAAACCCAAAGGGAAGTAGCTCATCCACACCAAAAGCCTGCCCGCCTGTTTCTCTCTGCTGCGTCCCGTTCGGCGGCTGTTTTTATTGATTTGGAGGTTTGCCACCCGGATAGGAACGCGAGAAATAGAAGGTACCGTTATTGTCCTTGGCAATATCACCCAGAATGGGATCCACGTTTTCGGGTTTTCTGTGAAAACCGACGGTGTTTACCGTGACCGACTGATCTGAGTTAAGCTTTGATACTAAATTTCGCACGTTGGTATTCCAATTAAACGTGCCATCAGTGAGTAGCCATATTGTATCGGGGGCTATTCTGGTAAAGGCGTCCTTCAAGGCGGCAGTCGGATTTGTGCCACCTCTAGGTCGCATCCCGTTTATCCAGATTTCAGCCTCATCAACCTCCCGCTGGAATGCGTATTTCGAGCTATTCGTGTCGTTGGTCCATGACCGGACTCCGTTGTCGAAGAAATATACATAGAATTTTTTTCGAGGGCCAAGTTGCCGAAGGGAGTCGACAAGTGCTCTTTGAGCCATGCCCAATCGGTTGTCCTGACTCATACTTCCTGATTTATCAATGATGAATGCATGATGGTTGCCATTGGTGGTGTTGAAAACCTTGGTGATGGGGACTATTTCGTATCCTCCACAAGAGCCAGGCTTAACGGTTGAAGCGGTTCCCTTGGTTTTTCCATCACTGGGAGTTTGATGTTCACGGGAGAATGACGAATATGGCATTCTGCAATGGACTCTGCCTTCTTTTCCGCCTGTAAGATTATAGTTGTTTCCTGAAAGGTTAATAACGAACAGAAAAATTATGAGTATCTTATTCATTAATCTCTAGCGATCCTACTGTATTTAATACGCGTTTATGGTTTGTTTGGTTACACTTTTTATGTTGGGTCTGGCCTGCACCAATTACACTGTCGCCATGCGGGTGTTTTTCCAGCTTTACTGCTGTCTTGCCTAGGTTAAGAGAGGCCGGTTATATTCCGTTGAGTGAAGCAAATCCTCTTGCTAATGCTGTTATTGGTTTTGGGTGGATGTGTCGTTTCGTCTTCTCTTGAACAAAATGCAGCCAAATTAAAATCTGAACTGCATGATGAGTGGGTTTCTTTGGGTGAGTTGTGGGAAGGGAGACTTGGGCTTTTAACCTACAGGAAAGCAGTTGAGATATTGGGTGTTCCACTCCAGAAGGAGGAATATTCAAAGCGTAGCTTCACTGTTTTATGGAAGGCTGAAAGTGCATCCGCAGCAGATGTGCTGGAGGCAACAATGACTTTTAATGGGGGTATTTTGGTTTTCTATAAACTTGAATGGCGTGAGGGAGAATTCATGCGGGATTTTCCAGTACTCACCGGGCGGCTGGATTAAAGGTGACAGTTGGTTGGTGTTGGCGTCCGTCACGACGCTGCATTCTGCAAGATCACCGCATAGAAGGCGGGGCATGATCACACAAGTGTATTTCGAAAACCGTTTCCGGGGGTGAAACCTTCGTTGATACCTGCCTGCTGGCCAAACATCGCACATCCTATGGATATGAGCCGATTACTTTACTAGCCTACACTTTATTGTCCGATGATCCGATGGCGGGGGAAGAGTTTGCCATGCCTCCCGTTTCAAATTCCCAAAGGACGGTGCCGGGTTTATTAGTCGTCATTCCTTGCGATGGGGCCTTTTTTAAGGGTTCATTCTATAGCTTTAAAGTCTGGTCTTCTGCCACTAGCCCAATAAATAGACGCAATCACTAGGGCCAAAATCAAGATAGCGAGCCACACTGGAATAGACATATCATCTCCAAAGTCATGAATTCTAGATAGCCACTCTTTTTTTCTGCAAAAGAAATTGTTACAAACCTAGAGGCAATCGCATCAGTGAGAATGATTACTCCCTTCGTTGTCTCTGCATTCCCTCGACATACCCGAATGGCGAGTCTGAATCAGCCTGATTCAATACTCGACGTGGCAGTTGCTACCGATAAAGTTTCACGTGGGGAATAGTTTGAGTTACTGTCTTAGCGCAATCATGGGCCGGATCGCCAGTAGTTGTTCCCTGAAATTTAACATTAGGACCGCAAAAAACATTCGCCCATTTGGTATATCCTGATTTTGCATACGCCATTGCCGAGTGCCAGCCTTCGCCATTGCTAAGATCAAAGTAACTTCCATTTGAATAACTGAATAATCCTGTTTCGCCACTAGATTTCTCATGGTGAAGACCAAGATTGTGACCGATTTCATGGGCAAATGTTTTATCGGCATTTGGTGTATGCCACGTTGTCCCCCAACACAAATCCTTTGCAGCATGGGCCGGAGGGGGCAAAGTTACTCCCTTCAATACGTAAGCAAGCCCTGCCATGGTTCCACCTGCTCTTCCATCAACCAGACAATGGACTAGATCAGCTTTGTACTGGTCACGCCAAGAGTTGATAGTTGCATCACCTTTCATGTAATTGAGGGCTAACATTAACTCGGTGGAAGAAAAGTCTCTCGATGTTTTGGCAGCGTGAACCAACTTAGCCTGCTCCGGCACCCCACTGTCATTTAAGGCACTATTTAAAACTCCGATCCTACTCAGCGCCTTTGCCTGTGCCGCCGAATCTCCTCCCAGATCATTTGCTACATTGGGAGTATATACGATCATTATCCCAAAAGTGGGATCAATGCCGCCACCTTGCTGCTGTTGTTGTTGTGTGTTCTGCTGCTGTTGTTGTTGTGTGTTCTGCTGTTGTTGTTGTTGTGTGTTCTGCTGTTGTTGTTGTGTGTTCTGCTGTTGTTGTTGTGTGTTCTGCTGCTGTTGTTGCCGAACCATACCAGATGGTAAATGGGCAAAGCCACCGGCGAAATTACCAGCAGTTTCATTCTGAGGCACCCGCCAGGCATCACCGTGCTGCGGCAAAATTGTTCCATTCGGCAATCTAGCAATCAACCTGCGGGTACTTGGGATATTTTCCTCAAATCCAGTTAAGATTCCCACAAACGGCTTCACTCCACTGTTGGAAGTGGTAGTCTTAACTCCTCTCCCCTGATGCGGATAGCTCCCGGCCTTGGAAGACTCCAAAACCTGCCGCCTGTTAATTTGAGACACATGTTGTTCTTCTTGATTCGCCGTTTCGAGAACCCGAAGCCCCGGCGACCATTCTTCACCTTCCAACATCCGAACACCCGAAAATTTGTCCCGAGGCATCATCTTAAAGTAACAGCTCGCAATATGCACCCTCCTCCCGTCTATGATCATATAATCTTGTTCCGGTACCCCCGGAGGCGGTGGATCGTGGGATAGATTTGCGTTAACTTTAGCAAACCTAAACCGCTCTTCTTCGATATAATCAATCCGATACTCACGACCATCAGTTAACCTCAGCATCGCGTACATAGCCTCACGAACAATTGCAATATGCACCCAACTATTGATTTCACCTTCCACAGTGCCATAAACTATCACACCATCCTTACGGTAAGGATCTCTCTGATTAATTCCAACCACGACGGATTCACCATCAAATAGCGCTATTTCGATCTTCTTACATCGCCCTGTCACAATTTGGTCTAAAATAGAACGATCAATCCGAACGAGTTGAGCCAGCTCTTCATGGTCTCTGGGTAAAACAGCCTCCCGGGAAAAAGGCTCCTTTGAATCAGGTGCCTGTGAGATTAATTTGGGCGTGGATTTACCATGCCCCAAAAGCAACCTCCCAACCACATCCTTCGACCGCAAAAAAAACGTAATCGACAACGTCACCGCCATCACTAACGCAACTATTCGCTTCTTGTCGGTCATCATTTAAACAACGGGAAGCATTATATATCAGTAATATTTTTCTGGCAATAAGAAGAATGTATTGGAAACAGTGATAGAATGGCTAAAGAAACAGGGAGAGTTGCCCTGCCAGCTTATCCACCACCAGTTCGGAATCATAACGTTATAGTCGCTAAGAGTTCGACGAATTTTACTCCAGCCACTATTAGTGCCGGTGCCTTCTCCGATAATGGAATAAGCAGGCCCACGCAAAAGTGATTGGCTCTCGATACTGCTTATCTGCCTTTGTCCTGCCTTGGTGGGTAAATTCTGTTCATGCTACGAGTCTCCCCACCCAAAGCTTACTTATTTGGGAAGCCAATTAATCCACCCCTTATGGAGCCAGATGATGTTACCGTAGTGTCCGCCTGTTCCGTTGTACCAAAATGGATACCATATTTTGTCCAATCTAGAAGCTGAGCCTTTAGCATCGGCTATAACAAATGGAGGAAGTCGTAAACTTAATCGCTTTTGAATACCGGTTATTTGTGTTTGCCTGGCCTTGGTGGGTGTATTCTGTTTCAAAACACCGTTAATGACCTGATTATTCAACTTGGTGCGACGCACCGAGGAAAGCCCCGGGGTCCTGTGGGACCGAACTGCACGACCACTCAGCCAGGCATGATTACCGGGCTGCTGAGCAAGCAACCCACTTTCGAAGTTCAGGGAAAGGTAGACCGCACAGATGAAATAATGTTTCATGATATAAATCCAAACCCCACATCCAAAGAACGGGCGTTAAATATATATCGGCTGATTCTCTTAATTCTTTAGGATTTTTTTCAGCTCAACGTAAAGAAATTTTTGCATGAAATCCCAAAGTAGAGAGGCAAAACCACCGTACATATCAAGAGGAGTTGTTCCCTGATTCTGAGACTAATGGTTCGCCCAACTAGAGGCAACTCCTGAAGGGTGGGTGAGTTGGCACGAATATTAATTGGTTCATTTGTGGATGTTGCCCTCGCCATTTATCGTGGAAAATCACCAAGTTTAGAGTATATTGTTAAAGTGTATCTCCTGGCTTCCAAATGGTTTTGGGTCGGTGTGGTTTTGGCTTATGGTTTTGTAGATTCATTTTTCCTTGGCAAACCCAAATCAGAACCAATCAAAGAGGATGGCTTCCGTTTTTGGTGTAACATTTGCCAATCGTGGAATGGCTCGGCGGGATTGCTTTCAGACCGACCCTGGCGGCACAGGCATTTTCACGCAAGATATTGCTGGAGCGGTAATAACGGCGATCATTGGATATCTTGCGCTCACGGTCTTCCGCCATTGATTCATAGGAAAGGCATCGAACGAAAAAACCCAGACGGCACGATTGATTATCCCTGGGGCAGGTAATTTCTTCCAATCAGCCAGCAAACCCGTCTCGCTTTATGGGTGCTGATGTTGACTTCACGCTGTAAGCCGCGTCTGTGGATGCATCCTCTACTTTGTTTCGAACAAAATTTAATTAAGGGAAGGTTCCTCAGTAGAATTTAGAGTAACTCTTCGCCGCATTTATCCAGCCGATAGATTTCTCCACGCCTTGGTCTGTCTGGATATTCGGGGCGTCGTTCTTTCAGCCAGCTCCAAGGATATGCATCCAGTGATACGCTTCCCTCGCAGCCGTCATACGGGCAAAACTGCGCCGGAGTTTCATCGTCAGGAAGTAATTGGCCCTCTATTGTTCGGTGTTCTCCGAATTTATAACACCGTTCGCATTCCATGCACCAAACCGGCTCATCAGGGTTTGCTGAATTATGATTTTCCACGTCCCCATATTACCGCCCTGAACCCCTATGACGAGGCTGAATCTACCCGGCCTTCGTATTACTCCAGATCATTTTGCTGGAACGCGATATCGGTAGATGGGGGTGTGATGGATATCGTCGAGAGTGATGATCTCTTCGGGTTCCCATCCAGCTAGTCGAAACGTATTGGAAACGATAAGGGTATTGGGTTTCAGTTCATTCTCGAATTTTGTTTTCAAAGATGTCATGGCTCCGGGAAAGAGATAACAAACTATTACTTCGGCCTCGCCAAGTGAGATGTCCTGAAAGTTGCCTCGCTGAATATCGAGGTTGGAAGGGCCGAATAGTGAGGCTCTGATTCGGGATACGGCCCATGGCAGGAGGGAAAGTTCAATGCCGCGAATGGCAGCCTGGGGAAAGGAACGGGCCAGTGGGAAAGCCAGATTTCCCCATCCCGATCCGAGGTCAAAAATAAGACCGCGAGTGTCAGGGGCAATGGCGGTGATGATGGCCTTTTGCGCTTTGCGAGAACTAGGCATGGGAGAGATGCCTACGCGCAAGCTGGTGAGGACGATGGAAATCAGCACGGCGAGAGCGAGTCCGATCGCAATAACATCAAGGGCATTCATAATGCGGTTATGACTCCACCCACGCTACTCCTCCCTCCCCGAATGGCGAGGCTGAACCCTTCTCGGATATATTTGACCAGGTTGGGGCTCGCTCGTGGATAACAGATAGGTCATGAGATTGGACATTTACGAGGAAAGGGGGGTAAAGTCTGGGCATTATGAGACCATTTACTTCAAAAATTATGCTCGTCATTGCCGCAGGGTTCCTTGTTGGCTGTTCCTCTATGAAATCACGCAATGTACAAAATCAGGGCGGTCCTTATCCGGGCGTGAGAAATCTCAGCGAAAACTATTCAGAAGCCGATTGGGGTGTTGCACGTGTGCCGGCAATGATTATTGATCTGCCTTTTTCAGCAGCAGCAGACACCTTGGCTTTGCCTTTTGATGCAGTGAAGTAAGCCCTTGGTTGGCCGGGCCGGCTTTTCAAGTTCCCGGTTTCATCTGCAGATTACGGTTTACTCATTAATCGTGAGTGCAGGCTTGATGGGCTTGGGGATTATCGGAGCAAGAGGCGCTGGTTCAAAAGGTGCTGGTTTAAGATTAATTGTTGAGGGCTGAACGCCCGCCTCCCCCTTGGGAAGGGCGGGGATGGATGGCAGGGCCGGGGCGACTGGTTGTGTGCTCGGGATCGGGGGGGTGTTCACCGGTGCGACACTAGGGGTAACTGGTCCGGTGCCCGCATCCTGATAGCGTAAAACAAAACGTTGGTGGGTTTTTTGTGCCGGTCGGTTGTTCTTTTTGTATAGTTTTGTGAATGCCTCGATTTGCTCCTTGGAGAATTCAATGGGCTCATCCATCACGGTCCACAACACATTTTCGGTGCAGGGGGGGGTGGTTAGCGAACCGTTATACCTGTAGAAAGACCGTTTCCCTGGGGAAGGCAACAGGGCGTTTGCATTTTGACCGGTGATGAAATAGTGAACCGGAGTTCCTTTTGCCTCAGGGATTTTCTTCCATAGGTTCTTGATGAAGGGGTTGGCTTTGCCCTCCTTAATCATCACACCAACAACTGCAAGTGATTTTGGGGCCGGTTTGTTCGCCGCTACGGGAGGGGGGGCGTCCTCTTGTTTATCGGAGAGAACATGAACCAGATGCACCTCCATGGGATAATCCTTTCCATCGATCAGGTGCTCGCTTTTCGCGTGAAAATGAAATTGTAATAAGGCATAGTGATGACCATTAATCATCACGCTGTTGTTTTCTGGGTCGCAGTCTGCCTGGATGGTGTGCCCGTTATTATTGAGGGTAAAAACTGAGTCCTGATAATGAAAGTCGACGGGGGTGAGGTTGATGGGGGTAATTGATCTATCGGTGATCAGGTCAATGGGTGATTGGCGAATGCCGCTTTTGGCGATTTGCGCAAATTGATTCCAGTGTTCAGGGCCGGTTTCCCCCTCATAACTCCAGTGATGAGTATTAACCTTGATATCTCCATTGGCTTCGGGGTTCTTCCCGTTAGTTTC
>CAZAIZ010000010.1:0-7618 GCA_964485275.1 uncultured Pedosphaera sp. | reverse complement strand
TTAGTTTCGGGGTTCTTCCCGTTAGTTTCGGGGTTCTTCCCGTTAGTTTCGGGGTTCTTCCCGTTAGTTTCGGGGTGCTTGTCCGTGCCGTGACCATTGGCTGCATTCAACTGCTCAGCGGTAATTTTCTTGAGCATCCAGTAGGTGATGCCGCCAAAGGCACCAATGGTAATCACCAGACTGCATAGCACTGGAAACCAAGTGCTTTGGGAAAGTTTTGGCATCGAAATAACCTAGAAGATGGCTGTGAATAAGTCAATCTCAAAGGGGCCAAATGAGGCCTTCTACTCGCGGTAAACGAAGTCTTTGGCCTTAAGTTTGCCGACGCCAATCGTGCCCGGGCTGCCCACGGCGATCATCGCCTGTACACGAGTGATGGTAAGCTCTGCAACGGTTTCACGACTTTCCCGGCTGACTACCCGAAATTTATCCCCAACCTTGACCCCGTCTACACTTCCCTTGTTGATTACCGCAAAGTTGAATTGGTCATCAGTGCTACCAATTACCGTGAAGTAATCAGGAGTAACAGGAGGTTTGGGTCCGTTGGGGGTGCCGATTTTTAAAGGAGATTCACCCAGTTGCCTTTTTAGGCTCAATATCTGATTGGAGGCTGCTGTAAGTTGAGTGCTTGTGGATTTTAATTTATCGGCGAGAGCCTTATTGGCCTGTTCCATTTCCTGACGCTTTAGAACATCTGAGGCACTATTCTTGTCGATTTGTTTCTGCAACAGGGCAGCTTGTGCTTCGGCCTGCAGGGTTATTTCAACCAGTTTCTTTTTGGCGGCTAAAGCGGCTGCTTCGGCAAGAGTAGCTCTCTGGTTGGCTTCCTTTACTCTATTGTCAATTTCTCCCCCGGGTTTTGACAGTTGTGCCAGACGGTCGGTGGCTTCCCGGTGTTCGTTCAAAAGTTTTCTGTTGTCAGCAATATACTTTATGTTCGAGGCATTGAGATCACGAATCGTTTTTACGTAGTGATGCTGGGCCCCGGTAAAGGTGGACTCCAGTTCCTTGAGGCGATGATTTTCATTTTGGAGCGTGGCAAACTCAAGGGAGCCTTTCACGGGATCTTTATTTGTATTCTTGAGGGCCGTAATTTTTCCTTCATGCTCCTTGGCCTGATTATTGATGGCCTGTTGATGCTTCCTGGACTGTATGGCCGAGTAGGCTACGCTGCCAGCCAGTGTTACTATCACGGCTGCTCCCAGAGCATAAGCCAGCTTGTTTGAGGACTCAGATCGATCCGGTTTCTCAACTGTTGTGGGTTGGGAAGCTTTCTTTTTGGCGACGATTACTTCGCTAGCCGGAAGCCAGTCCTCCATGCCTTCCCGGCACACGAGTACATCAGCCGGCAGTCGACCGGACCGGATCATTCCGGCCAAGGTTTGGACATCGACCGGACCAGCCCTTTCGCCATCGTATGCGACAAACCATTGGTTTGAACTGCTCATCTCCCTCGAGGGATTTTACTTCGACAAGGAGGGTAATCAAGAAAGTGTCCTCAATGTTATTAACCGAATTACCGTGAAATATAGTCGCCAGGTTTTATTGAGGTAATGTCTTTTCCCTCAAAATTTGCTATGGTCCTCAAGGTTAAAACCTGCCGCAGGTGTGCGTAACCCAGGAAGGCTTTGGTGCGTCTACTGATAATGCGCAGGGTGTTTCCATTTGAAAATCCAGTGTTTGATCCGCGATCAAGTACGACGACTCCCTTCTTGACGTCCACGCTGGAAACGCGGGCTATGGGAGATAAGGGTTTGTCAGGCGGTGTCGACCTGATGTTCTGGATCGTGGAAAGTGTTGTGCGTAATATCTGAAGCTGTTCCTCCAGTGTGGCGATTCGGGAGTTTTTATTGCTGAGTTGATCGGCAAGTTGGGTTAGCTTTGCCTGGCTTGGGTTCGACTGGTTCTGTTGGAGTTGCCTTTCCAGTTCCCGGTTTTTTTGTTCGCTCTGCGTGTGCTTTTTTTTCAGTTCAACGAGTTGTCGGGTTATGCCTGCAAGTTTTGTTCTGATTAACGGGTCAGCCTGATTTTCTTTCAATGCGTTGATTTGTTCTGATAGCGTCTTGTTGGCCTCCTGAAGTTTAAGCAGGGTTGCTGCGCTGAGCGTTTTTTCGCTATTCTTTTCCTCCACATTGTATTGCAACTTGGCAAAGGCTGCCTGGAGGTGTCCGTGGTCTCTTTGAAGCAAATTATATTGATCCAGTAATCGCTGTTTGCCTGGCTGAATGTTCACCGCTTCACCCAGGGGTTGTCCTATTGGTGGATTCTGGATTGAAGAATAATCAATTGTCTTACCCAAAATCTTTGTAGGGGGTTCACGTTTCCAAAAATGTTTTACTCCAAGACCAGCACTCAAAACCAGAAACAAGACGGCTGCGGCCTTGATCCATTTGTGTTTGGCTCTGGTTTTGTGGTTCCCCAGCAAGGCCGTGGCATTTGCTGGTTGCCAATCGGGTTGAGAGGCTGTCCAGACCAGTGTGGTTGGGGGCAGTGCGCCTGACTCCAGGAGTCCTTGAAGGGCTCTAATATTCATTGGCCCGCGTTGTTGGCCCGCCCTGAGGTAGTACCATTTGGATGAATCCATGCCACCAGCAATATAGTCCATTAATGAAAATGTGCAATGGACGTTGCTTGAAAAGCTCTTTCGAAGTAGATTCAGGCCATGAAATGGATGCCTTTAATATTTATCAGTTTTGGGCTTTTTGCGGCCGAGCCGGTTGAGGAAAAAGCCTATTTGCGCTTTCAGGAAAAGGAGGCAGAGGGGGCACTTGAGGTTGGTGTCATTTCGCTGCAACACAGGAAAACCGGAGCTAAGGTGGATTTGGTGGGAGCAGTTCATATTGGGGACAAAGCGTACTACGAACAACTGAACAAGCAGTTTAAAGGGTATGATTCGGTGCTTTACGAAATGGTGAAACCTGCCGACCTGGATCCGGCGCAATTCAAGGGGCGACCCAAGTCCAGTGTGAGCATGATGCAGACTTTTATGCAAAAACAACTGGATTTGGCCTACCAGCTCGATGAGGTTGATTATACGGCAAAAAATTTTGTGCACGCGGACATGACGGTAAAGCAGTTCCGCAAGCAACAACAGGCGCGCGGGGAAAGTATGTTTATGTTGATGTTCAAGCTGATGCGCGAAGACATGGCTGCCCGGTCCAAAAAGGGCAAACGGGCAGCTGACATTAGTACTGCCGAATTATTGCGCGCACTCCTGAGTCCCACGCGCTCAGTGGAGTTGAAATATCTTCTGGCCCGGCAGTTTAATGAGATGGAGCGCCTGACCGCCGGACTCAACGGGAAGGAAGGATCGGTAATTTTAACCGATCGCAACAAGGTTGCTCTCAAGGTGCTGGGCAAGGAGATGACGGCAGGCAAAAGGAATCTGGCTATTTTTTATGGCGCTGCCCACTTGCCGGACATGGAGGAGCGCATGATCAAGGAGATGGGTTTTGAGCGCAAAAGAACGCGCTGGCTTAAGGCCTGGGATTTACCGAAGCGGCAACCTCTCCCAAAACCTCAGTCTCCTCCTGCAGTGGCTGAACCCAAGCAGTAGAGAAACTTTTCCCCGCGCAAAAACAGGGCACGGCCTGATATGGCAGGGGATGCGCTAAAGGAGTCCTCCAGTTTATTGAGCAATAGCATCTTCGGTTTAGGGCTGTGTTGGATGACGAGGGTTTGGCCTCTGAGGTCCGTTAAATAAACCCGATCTTTGGCGGCAACCGGTGAAGCGTAGAAATTGCCCATTTGGCTCAAGCGAAAGGGCTCAAGGACTTTGCCGGTGAGTCCTTCCACCTTTGAGAGAAACCCCTGGTAATGATGGAAAAAATAAAGAGTTTGGTCAGGCATGAGTAGGGGGGAAGGGACATAAGGTGTGGCAGCACGGCGGGTCCAGAGGATGTTGTCTGATGCAGTGATATCACCCTTCGCGCCATCGAGTTTGATGGCGAACATGGTCCGTTTTTCATAACTGGCGCCAGCATAGAAAATGCCATTATGATGCACCGGAGAGGCGACAACGTTGTGAGGGAGTCCAGCGGCATGCCAAAGGACCTTGCCGGTGGTCAAATCATAGGCACGCACAGCATTTGTTGCACTGATAATGAGTAGCATTTGTTTTTTGTGTTGCACGATGATGGGAGAGCTCCAGCTGGTGGGTTCATTGCGTTCTTTTCTCCAGAGTTCCCTGCCGGTACGTTTGTCGAGAACCGTGACAAAGGATGCGCCTTCATGGTCCCAGTTAATCGCCAGTGAGTTGTTATGCAGGGCGGGGGAAGATCCCTCCCCGTGTCCATGTTTCACCTCCATGTCACCCAAGTCTTTTTTCCAGGCCAATTTGCCATTGACTGCTTTAAGGCAAAAGACGCCAGCCGAACCAAAGGAAGCGATAACGTGTTTCCCGTCGGTAACAGGGGAATTGGAGGCCCAGGTTCCACTTTCGTGCGTGCTCTGATGCGGTTGGGTAGTGTGGACTGTTTTTTGCCATACAATTTTTCCAGATTTACGATTGATGGCCAAAACGGTGAACTGCAGTTTGTGAAAAGGATCCAGATTGTTATGGGCGCCGGAGGGTTGTTCGGGTACAGGGAGTTTCTTGCCTATGGGAATTGCGGTAGTGAGGTATACATGATTGCCCCACACGATGGGTGAGGAATGGCCGAGGCCGGGCAGGGCGGTTTTCCACAGGAGGTTCTTGGTCTCACTCCATTCAATCGGCGGATCTGCTTTAGGTGCGTATCCGGTGGCCAGGGGCCCCCGCCATTGCCCCCAGTTTTGCTGCGCCTTGGTATTTTCTGCGCAAAAGGCAATCGAGGCAGTTACAATGAAGACGCCAAGCAACGTTTTTTTTCCCGAAAGAAACATGGTCACCCGCCCGCTAGGATTCCAGCAAGAGCCTCAAATGCCAAAAGGCCTAACACCTCGCCGGCAATCGCGCTGCCACCGCCGTGACTGGAACTATATTTAATCGATTTAGCTCTCTCTACGTCTTCAAGGTTGGTGAAACTTTCCATTTCCAGAGCGTCGAACCACAGCCCTTTGCATTCCATGCAAAAGTCCAGCTCGATTTCCTTGTAGAAAAACAAGTGTAAATCAGAATGATCCCGCGGGCATTTTAAGGTTGGGTTTTTTTCTGATTTTAAATCCCAGATAGTCCGGAAGGCCTTGGCTGTCATCTCATCTCTCTCAACCAAATAGGACTCTACCGGCTTGTAATCGAGCCAATGGCTGGAGCAGTTACTGCACCTGTAAATGCCTGAGCCTAGAGAAAGCTCAATTAATTGTTTATTATTACATTTGGGACAGAGAAAGCGGTTCATCAATACTTGTAATTTTGATTTATCCCAAGATTTCGAGGAATTCCAAGAATTCGAAAAGTGCAAAGAAACCTTCCAGCGTTTCCCCCACTGCTCCGGTTCTTGTGGGATTTGAGAAGAGCTCCTCCTGCTGTTGTTTAATTTTCTTGAGCTTATCCAGCTCCGAGTCATCAAACCAAAGTCCTCTGCATTTCGGGCAATAATCCAGTTCGACTCCGTCGTAGAAAAATGCGTATAGGGCGTCTTTGTCTTTTGGGCATTTCAGCTTGGGTTGTTGCTTGGATTTTTGATCGCGAATATCGTTAATGGCCTTATGTGTAATTCTGCTTTGCGCTTTTAGGATATAAGGTAATGGCTCAACCCAATAGCCCTTACAGGATGCGCAGTGGTGGGCACCAGTCTTGGAACAAGGAGATAAGCTTTTGCTTATCCAGCTCCGAGTCACACTACATTTGGGGCAAAGCATGGCGGGAATTCTAAGAAGTGGCTGGGACCTGTTTATTCTGAAGCAGTTTTCTCTTGTAGCGGCTTTGAACAACTTCAGTCAGGACCAACACGGTGATCACAAAGTAAAAAGTCGCCTTACTCATGGCCTGAATTTCATGGCCAGCCAGTTTCAGGTGGGCCAAGTGACCTCCTTCGCTCACCAGTAATATCCCCACAACAAAGAGAATGAAGAGTCCAAGTACTTCATACATCCGGTTGCGCTTGAGGAACTCGGTAACCCGGTCGGCAAGCAGGATCATGATTAATCCGCCGGCAAGGATGGCAATCATCATGATCCAGAATGAACCCTTGGCCGAACCTCCATCTTCGGAGGTCAACGCAATGGCGCTCAGGATGGAGTCAAAGGAAAACACCAGATTCATCGCGACGATTTTAGCGATTACACTATTGCTGGATTCGGTTTCACGTTTTTCACCATGCTTTTCAAAATCTTCAATGATGATCATGTGAAAGATTTCCTTCATGGCTGTGTATATGATGAAGATTCCTCCCAGGAGAACAATAATGGCATGCAGGTTGAAATTCCCTTCGATTACGCCTTTCCAGTTGGGGGCAAACCACGTGCTCTGGAATTTATCGATCATTGAGATCAACAGGAACAGCAATCCAATACGCAGCAGCACCGCCAATCCAATGCCCAGCTTGCGAACTCTTGACTGGTCTTTTTCGGGCGCCCGCTTCGATTCGAGTGAAATGTAGAGTAGATTATCAAATCCCAATACTGCCTGAAGCAGGATGAGCATGAACAGTGTGCCAAGAACTGCGATTAGGTTTTCCATGACTAATTTATTTGGTTTTTACGGTTTCCAGGCTGAGCGGGTCTGAATCGGTGAGCCATCCCATGTTGGGAGGGTTGGCACAGTTGGGTAACTTGATGCGGAATTCCCTGACGCCAGCCATGAAATGGATGAAAAGATTGCCGATGGGCATGGGGATTTCGTTGTCCTTCTTGATGTGGGAGAAGTCGGTCCGGAGGTATTTAGTTTTTTGCCAATCAAATTCACGGGTCTTGTCCATGCCGTGTATTTGATCGAATGACTCTTTGAAAGTTTTCTCCTCTTTTTTAAGTTTTGCAAATTGCTTCTTTATTTCCCCATCATCCAGAAAAGTTCCGCGTATTCCCTGAATAACGGCTTGGCCATCAGCCGGGTTCTCATATTCTCCAGCTTTTATCTTTTGGTTGATGGATTTGATGAGATCATGGCCAATCTGCCTCATATCTTTTGGGGTGAGCGCGAAGGCAGAAGCATTTTTTATCTGCTTGTAGTTGCCGGCTATAGTGGCTTGGAATACTTGGCGACCCAGAGCATCTGGGGTGTTATATCTCCTGGGAGAAGAATCTTCTGCTGTTCCCTGTGCGTTAACCTTGAAGAGACCCAATACAAGGATAATAAGGGGGGTGATTACTTTCATCAGCCTTGAGGATACCCGGCTATTTCTTCTAGGAAAAGTTTTAAGGTCAATTCTGGATAAAACAAAAAAGGCCAGCCGTTGCCGGCTGGCCTTGCTCTGATAGAGAAAGGATCTATTGTGTTATTTAATCTGAGAACCTTGGCCCTGTGTTCCGCCACCTGGCGAGGTATTCTTGCCGCCTTTACCCAGATTGAAAATCGGTAACACTTGGTTGTACACCGAGAGGCACATCGTTGCCCATGCTGTTGCAATTACCTTGCTCTTGGTAGCCGGTTTTTTGGAGGCAACAGGATCCCAGCTGCCATCCTGGTTCTGTGCCTTCATTAGCGGTGAAATGAGCTTGCCCTCCCAATCCTGCCACGGGGTTCCTCCGTGGTGGAACA
>CAZAIZ010000009.1:15120-15865 GCA_964485275.1 uncultured Pedosphaera sp. | reverse complement strand
CGGGTTGTTGTCCGGGTTGTTGTCCGGGTTGCTCTCCGGGTTGCTCTCCGGGTTGTTCTCCATTCTGTGCCTCGGCAATCGCCGCTTCGGCCTTTTTCATTTCGCCGATGGCTTGTGGAAGATTATTTTCAGCCAGTTGCTCAGCCGCGTTTTGTGCTGCTTCCTGTGCCTGAGCAAGAGCATTGTCTTGTGGCTGTTGACCTTCGGGCTTCTGGCCCTGTTGAGGTTGCTGACCTTCAGGTTGTTGTCCCTGCTGCTCTTTCAAGGCATCAGCGATATCCTGTTGGCGCTTTTGCAATTCCTGCATCAGTCCGGCAGGCTCCTGCAATTCAGATAGCGCCTCATTAAGTAGTTCCTGTGCCTTTTCGGCTGCTTCCTGCGCATTTGCGAGGGCACTGGGGTCCTGTTGCTGGGGTTGACCCAATTCTTTGGCCAGTTCGTTGATCTTCTCATCCACAGCCTTCTTTGCTTCCTGCAACTGATCGATTGCCTCACCTTGTGGCTGACGAGCTTCCTGCGCATCTGGCTTATTGAGTTGTTCCTGGGCTTTCTGCATCTCGCCTTCAGCCTGCTCCAAAGCCTGTTGTGCATCCGGGGGGGCTTCAGCCTGTTTCGATTGCTCCTGGGTCTTACCGGTTTCCTGTGCCAACTCACCCTGTTGCTTGGCCTGCTCTGGCAATGAAGGTGACTGGTTGGTTTCCGGCTTCCCTTCGGGTTGTCCCTCCGGCTTCCCTTCGGGTTGTCC
>CAZAIZ010000009.1:0-15020 GCA_964485275.1 uncultured Pedosphaera sp. | reverse complement strand
TTCCGGCTTCCCTTCGGGTTGTCCTTCCGGCTTCCCTTCGGGTTGTCCTTCCGGCTTCCCTTCGGGTTGTCCTTCCGGCCTGGCGGCGTTCTCCTGGTTTTCCTTGGCCTGTTCCTGGCCGGCTGCTTTTGCCGTATCCAGTTGTAAATCCTGTTGGTCCTTGATTAATTCAGCAATGTCCTCACTCAACTCTTCGAGAGCCTTCTTCTGTTCGGCAGCCTTTTCAAGTTCGTCAATTTTCTCTGCAAGCTGTTCCCCTGCCTTTTCCAAGGCATCAATGGCTGCCTGTTGGGCATCTGGTGCATTCTCATCCTGACTTAGCTGATCCTCGGATTTCTGCATTTGCTTGGCCGCCTGACCCAGTGATTCAGCTGCTTCCGGCGCGGGTTCAGCTGCATCCTGCTGGGTATCCTTGGTATCACTCTTCACTTTCTCCTGTTGCTTGGCCTGATCTTGAAAACCTTCGCGCTTCTCATTGGCCATCTCCCTTGCGTCTTCAGCCTTTTGAGCTGCTTCCTGCAAGTCCTGGCCGGCTTGATCCAGCTTCTTTGCCGCCTCAGCAAGTTGCTCCTTGGCCTTCTCATCCTTTGCGGCGGCTTCGGCCGCCTTTTTGGCAGCTTCTTCCAGAGCCTTCTTGGCTTGATCCAATTCCTTGTCTGCATCGGCTTTGGCTTCATTCGCCTTTTCCTCTACCTTTGGAACATCCTCCTTGGCCAATTCTTTGGCTGCCTTGGCAATCTGCTTGGCCAAATCCTCAGGCAATTCGCCCTTGGCCAGCTGTGCCAGGTCCTTTGCCTCTTGTGCCGCATTATCGGCTTGTTCTTTGGCGGCCTCAGCGGCCTGCTTTTCCTCCGGTGTATTTGCCTCCTCTACGGCTTCAGCAGCTTTTTTCGCTGCCTCGGCAAGTTTTTGAGCCGCCTCTTCAAGTGGCTTGGCAGCTTCGGCAAGTTTTTGCTCCTGATTCTTTTGGTCCGCAGCAGCTTCGGAAGCCTTCTTGGCAGCCTCATTCAATGCTTTTTCCGCTTCCTCCAATGTATTGCCCGTATCGGCTTTCGCATCACTCGATTTCTCCCCAATCTCAGGAATTTCCTTCTCAGCCAACTCTTTAGCCGCCTCGGCAAGTTGCTTGGCCAAATCATCGGGTAACTCACCCTTGGCCTGCTGCGCCAGATTTCTGGCCTCTTGGGCCGCTTTTTGCGCGTCTTGCTTGGCCTCTTGGGCCGCTTGTTTTTGCTCTGCCTTATCGGAGTTCTTTGCTGCCTCAGCGGCTTTTTGCGCTGCCTGAGCAAGCTCTTGGGCAGCCTGCTCCAATGGTTTCGCTGCCTCAGCAAGTTTTTGCTCCTCTTGCTGCGCGTTCTTGGCAGCTTCCGCAGCCTGTTTAGCGGCCTGCTCAAGCTGGTCTGCGGCCTTTTTAAGCTCCGGTTCCACCTCAGCCTTGCCTGCTTCAGCCCGTTTCTCGATGCCAGGAATTTCCTTGGCAATCTCTTCGGCCTTCTTGGCCGCAATTTCAGCAGCCGCCTTCAATTCCTCGGGTGCCCTCTCTAGAACCTGCTCCAGGTGACTGGCAATTTGCTTAGCCTCGGCAACCTGTTTTTCAGCCAGTTGGCGGGCAGCCTCAGCTTCGCTTCGCTCAGCTTCAGATGGGTCTGGCAGTTTATTGATCTTTTCACTTTGCTCCTGAATAGCTTCCTCCTGCCTTTTAAGCTCTGCGACTTTCTCGGCAAGTTCCTTAAGTGTCTCCAGCTTGTCTTTCTTCTGGGGGTTGTTGGCCTGTTCGGCCATTTTCTCCAGTTGTTCCTCAAGGATCTTTTTCGCATCGGACAAATTCTCGATGGCCTCTGACTGCTGTTGCGCAGCCTGCTCGGCTTTTGCCTCGTTGCTGGCCTGACTATTGTTGAGAACCGCACGTGCATTTTGCTGGTTGTCAGTCGAAGCCTTCAGCTCCTCAGCCGCTTTCGGGACAAACTCCTTGACGTCTTCACGGATGAGATCGGTGCGATCAACCAATTCGGCCTGATCACGCTCAAGATTCTCAGGCTTTATTTCAGTAGTTTCCTTTAGCTTTTGGGTGTCCCCCTTGACCTTCTCCTGATCAATAATCGCCTTTTCAATATCAAGGATGGCCTGACGAATCACCTCCTCCTTGTCGCGCTTGGGAGCAAGAATACGGGCCAGATCCAGCATGGCATCGCGTGCCCGGCGCTCGTTACCTGCGGCACTGGCAAGCTTGCTCCCCTGAAGATCACTCAACGCACCCTCCAGTGAAGGGTTAAGCTCTGCAGTCACCTTTTCCATGGCCAACTTCGGGCGGGGCTCGGTGGCTGCGTCGAGTTTTTCATTCAGTTCAGTCAGCTTCTTAACCAAAGAGGCTGCCTCATCATTGATACCTGCCTGATCCAGTTCCTGGATACGAAGGTCAATTTTGGACTCATCCCGATAACGGTAAGAGGAGGATCCATCCAATTTTTTGTACATGTCCACCGTGCGTTGCATATTACCACGCTGCGTGCCCGCCAACCGGTTGAAACGACTGGAGAGTTCGCGAAAAATCTGCTGGCGCTGCCACTCCAGATAAATCTGCTCGAGCTGCACAGTCACCTGCTTCTGGCCGGCAAAGGCACCAAAGGCGTTATTGTTGGACTTGGATCGGTCATTCTCAATAATTCTGGCCGCCTCCAGCTGCTTCACGATCTTTGTTACCTCCGATTGGGTGAGATTATTGAGCATCCCGCGGAAACGTTTCAGGGTATCTACATCGTCCCCCTCAAGACCGTTGCGGTCATATTCGGCGATTACCAAATCGAGCTGACGCGCCACCCTACCCAAACTGGCACCGATATTGCCCTGCTGTACCTCCTGCTTGATTAAGGCATTGCGGGTTTTGGTGGAAACCGGCGTGGCGGCCTCGGAAAAAACCGGTAAAACAAATATTCCGGTTATTAGGGTCTGAAGTAGTTTCATGTTTTTGTCCCCTCTAGGGTTATGCACTGCGCTCCAACTGGAGATTTGACGGAAATTATGCTCTTTTTGCTGCAAAAGGCAACGACTATCAGGCCACTATTGGTCCCAATTATTCGTTTTCTTGTGGAGAAGTTACTGCCCGGGCGCGAATAATTTCACCAAGTTGCATATTAAGCTTCTCCTGCCTAGCAGCGGTCTCGTTAATGCCAGTAATGGAATCGGTGGCACGGTTCTGCAAATCCCGCCTTTTTTCATCGTCAGTCACCACCAAAGCAGTCAGTTCCCGACTCTTTCCCATGCCTGGATCAGGGGCACGTCCATCATAGGCTTGAACCCAATACTTGATCTCCGTTCCCACTGGCGGCTTTAGATCACGTATCTTCCAATCAAACGGTACCCGGGCCAATCGACCAATTGTCGATTCGGCCTCAAGGGGAACCATTTGAGGCGGAGAATTTCCATGTGAAAACATAAGCACCAGATTATCCACTCCATAGTCATCCTTCACTGAAACCATAATCGGCAGAGTTGCCCTCTGGGTCACCTTCTCCTCTTTACGTATCGGCTCTAGAATACGAACCACCGGCGGCTTGTCTGGGAGCATGGTAACCCGATAAAACGCCTCGTCCTGTGATTCATATCCGTACTTGTCCTTGAGTCTCACGCTGAACCCGGAAATGTTGAGTTCATCCAATTTCAGGCTGGCTGAGGATTGCTCACTCTCCTCACCGGCAACCGTCAATGGTTGTTCTTGTTCTGTTTCCCCTGCCGCATTCTTCAGGAACACAACACCCCCTGTGATTTTTTTATTGGCCGAAACTCGAATCTTTAGCTCGCTGCCAAGCAGGAGTGTTAAATCGCCCCGCTGACGTGTCTGCGGCTTAAGCCCGGTATAGGAGGGAAATTTCTGCTCAAATTCTATTGTGCGCACAGCCGGTCGCGGCACCACTTCCACCTTCTTTTCCATCTCACCGTCATTTGCCTTGGCGGTGATCGTGAAAGTTTCGCGCACATTCTCGAGCTTTAAAGTGTAGGCATCATTTGAGTTGGTTCGGGTATGAACCGTTGGACGTGCCGCACTGGCATACATGATGGCAAGTTCGGCTGTCTGTGGCTTCACGCGGCTTTTTTCATCCAAAACAACAATAATCGTCACATCATCTCCACGTGCAACGACCTCATTGGGTTTCACCTTAATCGAACCAATGAGAGTCTTGCGCGGGACCGGTTTGTCACCGAGAAAAGCCCGGTTCAATAAATCTCCGGTGTCAGGTTGGTATTCATTGAAGGTAATCAGTCCCAGGCACGTGACCAAAACAGACCACACCGCCGCCTTGGCAAACCCATCAGCAGGGACGACCTGGTTGAAATCCCGCGAACGGGACATCTCCTCGGTCTGTTTGACCAAGGCACGAACAAACAAAGCTGCAGTTTGATCCTTTTCCACGCCAGGTTCCATCTGAGTAGAGGCTATCAGGCGACTGCGAAACTCCGGGATTCCCCTTTCCACCTCCAAAGCCACCTCCTCATAGTCGGGGCGCGCAGCAAAAGGCGTGTAGATATACTTTGCGAAAATAACAAGAAGCACCACAACGTCTCCCATCAACAAGACAATCCGGATGTCCTTGGATAAATCAAACTTCCAGTCCAGGAACATTCCCGTTCCCAACAAAAGCACTGTCGCCAATACCAGCCACGCCACGCCCGTTCCCAAACCTACATACAGGTGTTTATCACGCACCCCTGAAAGCTTGCTCTGAAGCATCTCACTCGAACGGACTGTCTTGGCTGAGCTCATTTCAAATAGGAGAACTTACGTAATATCCATTCAATGGTCACCACGATCATGATAAGAAGGAAATATAATGGGGTTGCCCATAACTCTATTTCCATTCGACTCGGGACAGTAACCTTTTTCGTGTCGATTGCGCCGGCCAATTCATGAAGGCCTTCCTCACGGAAAAATTTGCCGCCGGTTTGTGTGGCTAAATCCTCCATTAAGCCTGCGTTCATGGCCGTCTCGGCCATCTCCAGAGAGGTTTCAACCACGGTAAAGTCCCGTTTGGTTTCGGGTGAAGGAGCCACATGAATCTGGTACTGCCCAGCAGCTGGCGCGGAGAATTCCCCAAAATATAGGCCAGGCTTACCCACAACAGCTTTCAGCATCACCTCGGACTGAGCACCATCACCCTTCGTATACACCCCGCGAACCTGCTCCTCATCCCAAGGCTCATAACCCTCCTGGTAAAGGCGCGCGTATGCGCGAACAGGTTCTCCACTCAAATAGTTTTGGCTGTTAAGGGAAATCTGTGTCCTTTTATCCTCCCCAATGAAACGTTGTTGAGCCATTCGCTGGTTCACTTGGCCCCAGAATCGTGTGTAATAAAGATCTCCCACGTTCCGCCGCCAACGCCACGTGTTATCTGTCCCGACGTAAAGAACCTGCCCCAACCCATATTGATGACGCGCGATGATCGGGCGTTTTCCGCGATCTGATTCTTCAGCGGGATCAACCATCAAAACCTCTGCACCCGGCTTACGATCAACCGGAGCCACCCAGTAAATAGGTGGGAGATCATCCCACAAGCTCTCGTTACTCGATTCTTGATCAGAGAGATCGAGCATCGGATCGGTTTTACCCAAGGCGGTTAATTCAATACGTATGGGTTTGTCCGAAACAACCGCGTCATCGCCTTCGGCCCCAGGCTCAAACTCCACGGGCAACATGTCTGAAATTGGTGTTTCAGCGTACGAAATCGGGCTATGGCGCCTACCGGCGATCATGACAAAGGCGCCGCCAAAGCGGGATACAAACTCATTGAGATTCTCCATTTGAGTAACCGACAGGGTTTTAGGATCAACATCGCCAAATACCACCACATCATATTCGAAGAGATCTTTTTTGTTTTCCGGAAACTGCTCTATATATGGCGATCCCTCTTCCCTGGCTAGTGCCTGGTCCCCTTCAATGAGCAGAGTCTTCACTTCAACCCGCCTATCTCGGGTGAGCACCGCCTGTAGATAGCGATAGTCCCAACGGGGAGACTGCTCCACAAAGAGAATACGAACCTTATCATCCACTATACGCAGGCGCCTCTTAACCTCGTTATTATTGGAGTCGGTCTCATCATCACGCGCAGCAATAAAGGCACGCAATTCAAAGTCGCCAGCCAAATCCGGTTTGATCCGCATGGGAATGCTCTGCTCTCCATCCTGTCCAAAAGCCACCGTTTCCTCGGCCACCTTGTCCCCGTTAAGGGTAAGGATCAGTTGCGCGTTTTCACCTGCCAACCCCTGGGACCGTACGCGTACCTTGACCAGAAGTTCATCCTCCAAAAATGCCGCCTCAGGTGCATCCATTTCAGTCACAATAATGTCGCGAGGTGAAGTAATACCGACACCGTAAAAATAGAGAGGCACTCCCGCTTCCTTCAATTCCCTGATCAAGGAACCTGGTTGCGAACCCATATTGTGAGCCCCATCTGAAGCGATCAAGATTCCCGCCAGTGGCTGGCCTCGTTTCAAATTCAGCACTTCAGTCAAAGAATCGCCGAGTGCAGTCGCCGAGTGAGCCGCTGTCAAACCCTCCACCCAGCCCTTGAAATCCTTTATTTCCAGTTTCTTTAGCTTGTTGGTTTGTTTCTCGTCCATTTCTGGAACAAAGGATTTCTGTTCCACCTGCGTCCCCAAGCCGAAAGTAAAGCCCACCAGGTTAAACTTGTCGCTTAAGCTGGGAAGGAGCCTTAGTTCCTCATTTAGCAATACACTCTGAAGAACATTCGTACGTGCCAGGGTGCGGACTTCGTCCTCAATATTGACCTCCAAACTTACATCCAAGCCCGCATCTGGCTTTACTTTTCCCTTGGCAATGGCTGCCCGTTTCAAATCTTCAGGAGTCACTCTAGGATCAGCAATTGCCATGCTTCGACTTGAGTCCAACATGACAAGCAGGGTTTGGCGGATTTGCCTTTCCAGGTGCAACGTAAGAATCGGCTGCAAGAGAATACCCAAAAGAAGCACCAGAAAAGCCAAACGCAAAAAAACCAGCATTCCCTTCCGGGCTGAAGTTTGTTCTTCAGGCATCCATCGGTATGAAATAACAACCACGGCAACCAAAACCACGGCAAGCAATAGAATGAGCTCCGGCCAAACCCCTCCTGCAGTCCCCAAGTCAAACCCTGTTATGGTGCTGCCGGGCTCCACGGTGCTGCCTGTTAGTTTTAATATCCAGTCATTCATTATTTTGATTGGCTGAATTTCTGGGCCAGGAATGTCTCCAGCCCAGCCAAAAGCAACACCATACCCAAAACCCACAACCAAAGCTCAGCCCCGATGCGTTTCTTTTGCACCGCAGCCTGAAAATCAACATTGGAATCCCACCGGATCAAATCCGCGCCGGTGTTGCGTAAATCCCTGTCATCAATTTTCCGCAGATCTGATTCGCGCTGATCAGCTTGCACGGCAAACCGCACTTTATTCGCAGCATCTCCTTTAAGATGAAAATCATAGAAACCGGCACGGTGAGTTTCTTTAAACTCCAATACCGGCTGGATGTAGTTGGTTTGCACCGTCAGGTTGTTGGTTCTGGATAAATAAGGATCAAACACAAAACCTTCTGCACTACCCTGATGAACAGCCAGAGTCTTAACAAACGGCTTGCCTACCCGCAGATTGAGACCTGCATCCTGATTGGCCTGAATATTGCCTATTATCCGGTATACCAGAGGGACTACTGAGGCACCGCGAATGGGCAGATCACTCCAGTCTGTGTCAGCGGTTGAACTGAACTGATATACCTTTCCAGCTCCCCAACCACGCTCCATGATTGCCGGCCCGCCCAGAATCCCCTCTTCCTGCCCTGCCTCCGCTTTTTTCTCATATCGCAGAACAACTCTGGGCAATCCCGCCTCCTTCACCTTTGATTGTTCGGCCACTTTTTCCTTCAGCGGATGCCACCGAAATGTTCTCGCTGAGCCCAGGGAGCCAAACTCGGGATTATTCCAAGGAGAGGTAACCGGATGTTCAAAAGCACGCTTCTGGAATTCAACATACAGCTCATCCTGACCAGGATCACCAGTGGGCACTCCCCAGGGTGAGGGGAGAATGGCATGTCTGGAAAAAAGTTCCTCATTATAGTAGCCACGATTCACCTTGTCGCCCGGATAGAAGATCAATCCGCCGCCACTACGCAGATAGTTTTGAAAAAGCTTAATGTCGCTTTCCTTAAAACTCGAAACATTTGCCACTATAACGGCGGTATAGCGCTCCAGCCCCGTCTGGGACAGCTCTTCGGGAGTCTTTACATCAACCTGAACGTAGTGGTCGGCCATCGGCGAAAGCGCCACCTGCAGAAAAAAACTTTCGTGGTCACGAATATCAGTCCCCTGCTGATCCCCATCCACCAGTAGAACTCGTAATTCCTTCACTGCCCGAACCACCAAGTGGTTTTTGTTGTCGGCGGCCAAGGCATCGGCCTGTTTAGGATCTTTGAATGCCGCCCGGATGGCATAATAGCCCTCTCTATCCAGACGGGTAAAAAGCGGCACCGTAGCTGCACCCCCCGCAGGCACCGAGGGGATGCTCACCTGATCCCGCGGACTGGATTCATCATTTACAAATAAATCTACCGTGACGTCCTGCCGCTCTTTCGTGCCGTGATTGGTCACCTCAACTTCAAAACGCAGGGGGTGATTGATTGGCGTCAGGCCCGAGGAAATATCCATTTTGGTCACCGCCAGATTATTCGGAGCCTCTTCTTCACCTACACGCAGCACATAGAAGTTAATGGCACCTTCATTATCCTCGATGAGTTTCTGAATCTCTGAATTCTGCCTCCAACCTGAAGCCTGCCCGTCAGTTATCACGTATACTTCCTTGGGCAGCGCTGTCTCAAGCTGCTTGAGCTTCTCGACCACAAACTCGATGGCCTTATGCAGATCGGTAGCATGATGCCCTACTTTTGCATCCTTGATCGCCTGCTCTGCCTGTTTCAAATCATAGGTTGGCTCGTCGATGAGGCTCTGGACAATATCCGAAGCCAGAAGAACCCCCACTGCAGAACCTGAAGGCAAGGCTTTCAAGGTTTCCTGGGCAGCGGAACGCGCCTCTTCAAACGCATTTTTCCCGTCACGACCCTGTAAATCCATACTGTAGGAATTATCCAGAATCACAAAAGCCGTGACTTTGGTTTGGCCAAGAATATCGGAACCGGCGTCCTTGGAGGCCGGTCGCGCCAGGGCAAGTGCCAGCAACACCACCAAGGCACAACGAATCAAAAGCAGGATCAAATCCTCAATGCGCATCCGGCGCTGGTTTTGGTCAACACTGAGTTTAACAAACTTCATCGCCGCCCAGGTCACCGTCTTGAACTTACGACGATTCAGCAAATGAATGATAATCGGCACCGCAACCGCAGCCATCCCGGCCAACATGATGGAGTTCAGGAAAGACATTGCTAGTGCTGTTTCCCCTTCAAAGTGCGCATGCGAAAACTTAGGTAGTTACTCATGATCTGGGCCAGAGGTTTACTGGTGTCCACCATCACGTAATGCACGCCATTCTTCTCACAACCTTCTTTCACCCGACCTTGAAAGGCGTCAAATTCGCGCTGGTAGGTTTGCCGGATTTCAGCTGGCCGCGTCAGAATTCGGGGGATTTTCTCCAAGCCGTGAAACTCCACTAGACCGTTAAAGGGGAATTCGAGTTCATAGGGATCAAGTGTATGAAACACAATCACTTCATGACCTATAAAACGAAGGTGTTGGATTCCCTCCATCACAGCCTCTTCTTCATCAAAGAAATCACTGATGAGAATAAAAATACCACGCCGCGGCGTCTGTACTGCCATGTTATGGAGAGTCGAGGCAATGTCAGTCACCTCCGAACCGTCAAAGGCAGCCAGACGGGCCATGATATCGTGAAGTGATGCCTTGCTGTCCGATCGTGGGGCATAGTCCTTCATCTCCTCATCAAAAATACCCAAGGCCACAGCGTCTCGTTGATGAAGGATGATATAGGACAATACCGCAGCAATCATCTTGCCATACTGTAACTTCGAATGAGCCCCAGAGGCGTACATCATCGACTCACTGCCATCGAGCAGGATGTTCGCCACATAATTGGTTTCCTGTTCGTACTGCTTTACAAACAAACGGTCGGTACGGGCCTCCACTTTCCAGTCGACATGACGTGTATCATCACCATGGGAATACTCACGGTGCTGGGCGAACTCCACAGCAAAACCACGATAAGGCGACTTGTGCTCACCAGACATGTAGCCTTCGACAACATAACGTGCATGAAGCCCCAAGGCCTCAGCCCTTGAGATAGCCTCCGAATCCAGCAGTTCAGCGTGTTGTACGTCCATAACGGAAAATCGAGAAAATCCCGTGAACGTTTTAGCTGTTCAGCTTCTCTTTTTGAGGGACCTCCTCAACGATTCGATCAATGATATCATCGGAGGTTAAGCCTTCACTGGTCGCTGAAAAGTTAGGAATTATACGATGGCGCAAAACCGGCCCGGCCATTGCCTTCACATTTTCGGTCCCCACATGAACCTGTCCTTCCAGCATGGCATGAGCCTTTGCAGCCAGGATAAGGTTAATGCCCGCTCGAGGACCCGCTCCCCACGAAAGCCACTTCTTACACATGGGCAGAGCCTCATCTTTTGCAACCCTCGTCACACGGGTCAGCTTGCTTGCGTATTCAGCCACATGATCACTCACCGGCATCTTGCGCACAATCTGCTGCAAATCCATAATCTGCTGCCCATCAAGCACCGGCTCAGGTTTGCCTTGTTCATCTCCGGTTGCCATCCGTAAAATATCCAGCTCCTCATCGGCACTTGGATAATCCACCTTGATCATAAACATAAACCGGTCGAGCTGAGCTTCAGGCAACGGGTAAGTTCCCTCCTGTTCAATCGGATTCTGTGTCGCGAGTACGAAGAAAGGCTCAGGCAGGTCATAATCATTTCCACCAATGGACACCTTACGCTCCTGCATGGCCTCCAACATGGCCGCCTGGGTTTTCGGAGGAGTCCGGTTGATTTCGTCTGCCAGCACGATATTTGAAAAAATTGGGCCCTTAAGAAATTTGAACTCCCGCTCATTGGTCTCCCGGTCCTGATAGATGACCTCTGTTCCGGTAATGTCACTGGGCATCAGGTCGGGCGTAAACTGAATGCGTTTAAAATCCAACTTCAGCGTTTGGGCAAGCGACGATACCAGCAAGGTCTTGGCCAAACCAGGCACCCCAATCAAAAGCGAATGACTTCGGGTAAAAATTGAAATCAAGGTCTGGTCAACAACATCGTTCTGGCCAACAATAACCTTGGACAGTTCGGCACGAATCTTGGCACGCGCTTCCTTAAGTTGATCAACAGCCTGTATATCGTGTTGAGTCATTGAATCGACACTCTTTTCTGTAGGGATACTCATGGGAAATAATAATGCGAGTTAAACGGTGACGAAGTCTTTACCTGCTCGCCACCTTGGGGAAGGAAAAAATATTATTATTTCCAGAAGAATTGCTTGCTTCTTGCCATGAAATACTGTTGCACGCTCGGGTTGAAAAATTTCCCGGATCAAATTCCTGAATCCTCAAGCCATTGCCATGCTAGCATCTGCATCCGAGGCAAGTGGAATGGACCTTTCCACAGATTCCCCTTTAAAGGTACTGAAATACGTCCATCACGATGCAGATAGCCAAACCATTCGCCATGTTCCCTATCCGGGAAATGCGAATAAGCCCAATTGTGGACCTGCCGGTGCATCGCCTCATAACGTGTCTCTCCGGTCAATAGATAAGCCAATAGTGTCGCCAGGATAGCCTCGTTGTGAACCCACCAGAACTTCATGTCATGCCAGTATTCCTGAACCGGTTTGCCATCCACATCACGAAAATAATAAATACCGCCGTGTTCTTCATCCCACCCACGTGCCCACATCCAGTCCAACATCTGGCAACCCATTTTAATTAATGCAGAATCATTGCCGCGACGGCGAGCTTCATTAAGCACAAACCAGGCAGCTTCCATGGCATGCCCGGGATTCAATAGACGCCCATCAAAATGATTGAGAATCTCTCCATTAACCCCCACCGACTCCATCACGCATTTCAGGTCAGGCTTCATAAAATCACTCTGAATTTCCTTGATGCACGAATCGATATCCTGATTGAAAGAATCGTCATTTAGACACCTGCGTAATTCCTGTGCAGTCACCAGGCTCATCATCGCCCCACTCAAACTTTTCATCGGACGCGTATCGGTCAGCTTCGATTGAGTGAGATCGGGTGTCGTAAAATTTTTCCGCGCCAGCGCATACAGGCCCCTTGCTTTATCTGCCATTACTGAATCGCCAGTGGCTTTGGCACAGGCTGCGTAGGCAATGGCCCCAAAGGTTTCAGTAAACACATACCGTCGTTTACGAATGGGTGCTCCTTCGCGTGTAACGTGAAACCACATTCGCCCATCGGTATCGAATCCGTGGTTTGAAATGAAATCTATCCCATGCTTAGCCGCTGCAAGCCATTCCTCTCGAGACTCCACATCGTTGTAGAGAGTTGCCAGCAGCCAAGTAAACCGGCATTGCTGCCACATGCCCTTGTCGGTATCCAATAACGAGCCATCCCGATCACGGGCAATCATGAAACCACCGTGCCCCTCATCCACACAACTCGGCAACCAGAAAGGCAGGGTGCCCTCCAGTAATCCCTCACGGTATACCGCGATCAGTTCAGTTCGCCTCTGTGCATTCATTAAGCCATTCAAAGAACCCCAATGTTTCCAGTTGCCCACGCAAAACCACACGTTCTTCATCCGTGAATTGTGACAAAGGAGGCCGGGCCGGACCGCAATCGACCTCCACCATCTCCATCACCGCCTTGGCTGAATGCATGTAACCGGATGCCTTGAGCGTATCTATCAGTGCCAATGACCGTGATTGCCAGTGTTTCGCTTCATCCAAATCCCCCAATCGATGAGCCTCAATCACCCGGTGGTAAATCCCTGCAGCAAAATTGTAGCTGCTGCCTACTGCGCCCCGACAGCCCATTTCCAAACCTTCAAGGAGTTCCTCGTCGCAGCCCCACAACATATCCGGTGAATGATCATCCAATGCCAGGATAGCCCTTAATTGATTGCGATCAGGATTAGTATATTTGACTCCTGCAAAGGACGGAATACGTTTGCCCGCACTTTGGACTAACTCCCTTGTATCGATACTCACGCCGGTCATCGATGGGATATCATAAAAATAAAACGGCAATCCCTCCGCGGGTTCGGAAATGCGTACAAACCAGTCGATCAAATCTCCTGCAGCAACCGGTCTGAAGAAAGTCGGCGCCATGGACCCGATCGCGTCGGCCCCTGCCTCCCGGGCTGTCTTTGCCAAAGCTCGAGCATCCGGCAGACTATTATGGCCAGTATGTGCAATGAACTTCATCCCATGCGCACGCGCCGCCTCACCCCATACGGTAAACAATTCGGCGCGTTCATCGGAACTCAAGGAATGGCACTCACCTGTGGTGCCGGCCACAAAAACTCCTTTTACCCCGGAATCGGCCAGATGCCTGGCCTGACGCGGTACCACCTCAAGATTCAGGGTAAAGTCCGGGTTAAATGGCGTATGGGGTGCCGCAATAAGTCCTGTTAGCTGCATATGATTTACGTTTGTAAGGCGAACGGCTTTAATGCCGGCCTGTGAGCGTGTCCACGAACATTGCAGCTGCAGCACATCAATTGAGCGCAGCTTGCAGTACAATGAACTTTGGTGAACCCGTTACACATGTATATAACCCACTCGAGTACGCATGGGCCGCGCACGAGCAATACATTAGTCGGGCTGCCAGCGGCAAAAAGAAAGTTGTTTTTCTTGGAATGAATCCCGGCCCTTTCGGAATGGCACAGACAGGGGTTCCTTTCGGGGAAATCGCCGCTGTTCGCGACTGGATCGGCGTCGATGCCCCTATCGGAAAACCGGCCAATGAACATCCCAAGCGCCCCATAGAGGGGCTGGCATGCTCGCGCAGTGAAGTAAGCGGCCGCCGGTTGTGGGGTCTCTTTGCCAAACGTTTTGATTCAGCCAATGATTTTTTTCAGGACCATTTTATAGCCAACCATTGCCCGCTGGTATTCATGGAGGAAACCGGACGAAATCGAACTCCGGACAAACTGCCTGCCACCGAAGCTTCCCCGCTCATGGAAGCCTGTGACACTCATTTGCGTAAAGTGGTCGAAATCCTGGAACCCGAATGGCTGGTTGCTGTAGGCGGCTTTGCTGAAAAACGAGCTGCCATGGCATTGGGTGGCTTTAAGGTTCGCATTGGGAAAATCCTGCATCCCAGCCCCGCCAGCCCTGCTGCCAATCGCGGTTGGGCCGAGCAAGCCACCAAGCAAATGAAAGCACAGGGCATCTGGCCTTAGCGACGCAACCTTTTGGCCATTGCATCGAGTTCAAAAAGCTTAAGCCTTACACTAACTATGTAGGGCGACTGCCCCTTGCTCCAGTGACCGTAGGTCGTCGTGACAATCGTATCATCAGGCAGAACCTCTACCGGGGGATAGGCACAATCCCCGCCCTTGGTGTTATCCATCAGGCGCACGCGGTATTGGCCTTCTCTGCCTTTGACAATATCCTCATAAGTACCCACCCAAGCCACCCAGTCTCCCTTTGTTGGGCTTTCATGAGTCGTATCACGAAAGGATACGAACAACCGGCCATCAGCTGTGTATTTCCCTGTGTGGCGATCACCAGTAAGTGAAGCTGGCAACTCACGCGGCTTTGTCCATGTCTGCCCTTCATCATTGGAAAAAATAACGAATGAATTCTTGCGTCTGCTATTCTCGCGCAAAAGCACACAAAGTTGCTTGCCATCAGGAGAACGAATAATTCCCGGCTCGCACAGGTGCACATCTGAACGCGCTAAAATACTTTCGGGCTGGGTCCAGGTAAGACCTCCATCCGTCGAAAAAGTCTTAAAGAGATCAAATACCACAGGATTTTTTTGCTGCGGCTTGGCTGTAAAGAAACGTCCATCATCGTGGAACATGGCCATGT
>CAZAIZ010000008.1:0-16475 GCA_964485275.1 uncultured Pedosphaera sp. | reverse complement strand
TCCAGATCCTCCAGATCCTCCAGATCCTCCAGGTCCTCTGGTTCCTCCAGTCGCTCTACAACTCCAGTGAGGCCTTCAGGCAGCAGCTATCGTCCAGGCTTTGGGAAAGAAACTCAAAAACCAACTACATCCAGTGAAAAGAAGCCACCTTCAGGGTCGAACAGTGGTTCAAGCCCGAAACCCCCCGGAAATAGATTGAAAACAGTTCCGACTAGAGGGGGGGGAGTGCAGCCAAGCCTCGAGTACCCCAGGCGCTTTGGTGCTGAGATGTACGAGAAGCCACCTTTTGATTCACGTTTGCAACAATTGATCACTGATCCGGCCCAACTCTCAACTCAGCGAGAAATTATACGAGGTCAGTATTCTCACGAAGTGCCCACCGATTTGCCGGCAGAAGAGAGGTAGTCTCCTGGTTGTCAAGCGGCTGAGCAGGGTGCCATAATTCCATCGCTCATGCCGTGGATGATTTTCTTGTCCGCAGGGCAAATTGTGGCAAGCACTCCTCCTAGGTGTATTTCATTTTCTTTATGTATAAAATAGTAGGGGCAGAGCCGGACGCGACCGTTCATGGTGGAAATGGATTCGGTTTCGAAATTGAACCAGTCGTGTTGAATGACGCGAGGTTTCTTGTAACGTTGGAGAATCCAGGGCGACGTCTCAAATTCAAAGATCGCGACATCAACAGCTTTTGCCCATTCGGTTTGAGGCAGATCGGTGCCAAGGCGAATACTGCGAGAGCCCCAGGAGCGTTCATTAAATCCGGAAAGTTTTAGAATAAGATCGCGTTCCTTTTGTGAAAGGTCCGATAGTTGATTCCAGTCGGTCAGGTTTAGCTTGGGGATGGCTGCATGTGGAGGGATGGGTGAAGGGTCTATTATCCATGTCTCCGGGATTACCTTTTCGAGTTGCTTGGTATACTTTGTGCCCAGTTCCTGCCGCCAAAACTCTTTCAGATTTTGATTCCAAAAAAGGGCGAAAAGCATTTTTTCCTCGAGATGCGATTTCGGAGGCGCGGTGAGATTGATTCGTTTTTCTCGTGCAGATGTAAATAAGGTTTTAGCAGCAGGTATATTTTCTAGGTCGAATAATTCAAAGAATCTGTAGACCGAATCTCCTTCGTTAGATCCGGTAAAGTTCGAGTTGCACACGGAAAAACGATTGCCCAGCTTTTCAATGAGCCACTCCATTTCTGGGCGATAGGTTTTGGATTCATCTGACACCATTATGTGGACGGCACCGTTTTCATTGAAGATTCCTGAAAAACCTTCCAGCATACCCGTGCTGCCACCAATTACGTTATCGTATGTTTCATTTAACCAACCCGTAAGCCCAATGCCTCCTGGAACACTATCCAGTTCTGTGATGTGCCAACCTGTTTCGGTAAGTAATATATCCGGGCGTATTACACTAGGCAGACAGTTTTTGAAGGCATGATCTCTTTGCAGATCAATTACAGATTGAGGTTTGCCGCGTTCGAGCCATTCAGCGATCCAGTCTGGTTGTTTTTTTTGAACGCTTTGCCGATAAAGCAAGTCGGCAGCCTGGTAAAATTTATGAAGAATTCGACCAAGCACCTCAATTTCCTTGGTGAGCTTGGAATCAAGGGGAAAGGGATTCGGGGTGATGCGCCACTGATGATCGCCAAATAGTCCATCTTCAGGGAGACGGGCAAGTATCTGATGGGCTTTTGCCGCGGCGTCCATTATGAGCGCGTAAGGCCATCACCTTCGCCAAGCCATTTATAGGTAGTCAACTCATCAAGCCCCATGGGACCGCGGGCGCCAATTTTGTCGGTACTTATCCCTATTTCTGCGCCCATTCCGAATTCGCCCCCATCAGAAAAGCGTGTGGAGGCATTCCAGAAAACAGTAGACGAGTCGACTTCATGCTGGAAGCGCGAGGCGGCAGATTCGTCCTCGGTGACGATGCATTCTGTATGCCCAGATCCGTGGGTGTTAATATGCTCTAGCGCTCCAGTAATTCCCTCCACTATACGCACAGAGCAGATAAGGTCTAAATATTCAGTATCCCAATCCTCCGTTGTCGCCATTTTAGCTGCTTCTCCGATTAATGAGCGCGCGGTTTCACAGCATCGCAGTTCGACTCCTTTTGCAAGTAGTGCATCTGCGACACTTGGAAGGATTGTGTCGGCACAGGCATTGTCAATGAGTAACGTTTCCATCGCGTTGCAAACTCCTGCCCTGTTGGTTTTTGAGTTTACAGCTATTTCGACGGCCTTGGTGATGTCGGCTGCCTTGTCGATATAAACACTACAGATGCCCTTGTAATGTTTAATTACCGGCACACGGGAGCATTCTGCAACTGCTCGGATAAGTCCTTCGCCGCCGCGGGGAATACAAAGATCAATAAGTTCCGTTAGTGAAAGCAGTTCTGGTAGTGCTTTTCTATCCGGGGTTTTGACTATTTGAATACAATGCTCGGGAAATTTATCGCTGCTTTTCACCCCGGCATCCACCATCAATTTGCAAATAATTTGGTTTGAATGGGATGCCTCTTTGCCTCCGCGGAGAATAATTGCGTTGCCTGATTTGAAACAGAGCCCTGCTGAATCAGCTGTTACATTGGGACGGGATTCATAAATCATTACTATTACCCCAATTGGGCACGATATTTTTTTGAGGTTTAGGCCGCTGGGGCGTTTCCGTTCGTTCTGAATCTTTCCGGTAGGGTCTTCCAGTACTGCTACATCACGGAGGCCCTGCGCCATGCCCGTAATACGATTTTGGTCAAGCATCAACCGGTCGAGCATCGATGGGGATAAATTCATAGATTGAGCAACATCAATGTCCTGTGAATTTGCCTCACAGATAATGTCCGTGTTTGCCTCAATTGAGTCGGCCATGGCCTTGAGGCAGTCATTTTTCTCGATGGCATGCATGCGATTCATTTGCCGGGATGCATTTTTTGCTTGCAGTGCTAATGCGGTCATTTCTTCTTTAAAATTCATCGAGGTGAAGAGTTTACTTTATCTGTTGGTGTAGAAAAAGTCAGTATTCGCTAATATAGACTAGGGTTCCTATTGGTGTTATTTCAAATAGGGGCAATAGATCTGATGCTGCAAGATGAATGCATCCCTGTGAATTGGGTTTTCCCAGTGAAGATTCGTCGCCCACTCCATGAATGTATATATACCGTTCTCTGCTATCAACTGAATTGCCGAGGTTGATGCCCGGCTCTAGGCCTTCAAGCCAAAGAATACGGTCTGTTATCAAGGCCGTTGGGTCTCCCTTTCCGTCTCGACGTACAGGTTTGCGCCCTTTGAATACAGTGCCTATGGGCTTACCTGCGCCGATTTTATCGTGTATTTTATGTAGGCCGAGAGGGGTCTGGAGTGAACCTTTTTTTTGACCGGTGCCATTAATGGATGTGGATATTGTGTAGGTTTTTGCATTTTGTCCGTAATAATGAGTGAGTTGTTGCAGTGCTATGCCAATGAAGAGGCAGTGACTCGAAGGTGTGAGGTGGTGCCTCTCGCATGCTTCAGTAAATACATGTGGTAATTTCATTGAACCAGAGCTGTGCCGCCTAGCAGTTTTTGTTTTTTGTGGGATGAGAACTTGAGGGTATATTTATCTAAAGGCACCGCCACCTATCTATTGTTCCGCTGTAGATTGGGCAGGATTGATCTTGCTGCGGGGTATCTGCAAGAGGGTCCGGTTTCCATCAACACCTACATGAAGTCCGTCCTTCCGCCACTCTACTTTAGTCCATTTGCGGGACGCTTCCTTGGCTGTCCTGACTACATCGATCTCTCCAATTGGACCCGGCATGTAAAATAATGGCTGATTTCGGCCTTGGTAAACCCGTAATCTAACTGATTTGCCGTCCATATGGGGTTCTAGGTATACATGGGCCCCGAGGGGAGGATCATCAAATACGCCATCACTCCATTTGAGAGTGATACTGTTTTCTAGAGTAACCATTTTCTTTCGTTCGGTGAGGACAGCGCCAGTTCCATAACCAATAACTAGGCATACCAATGCAACGAGCAAAAATTCTGGCAAATTTTTTGGCAGCGCCATTACGTTAAATTCTTGATTAGAATCTTTGAATTTCGAGATTGAGATTTGTATTGCTCGCGTCGAGATGGGGGGAGGCCTTCACATGTGCCTTCTTTAAAGTTGAATTTGTTTTCAAAAAAAGCAAAGGACTGGGTCGAAAGTGTGACAAGTTTTGTGAGGCCTTGCTCGCGGGCATGCTTCTGGGCGAACTCAACCAGCTTCTGGCCGATTCCTTGGTTGGTGTGCGATGGTTTTACATAAAGGTGCGCGAGTTCGGCTGTTTTATGATCGGAGAACTGGTGAAGTGCGACGCAACCTATGGGGTTGTCATCAATCTCATATAGAAAATAGTCATCCAGCTGGCTTTCGATTAGCTCTTCAGTGCGCACCACCAGTCGATTTTGCCTCATAGCTTCATGAGACAGTCTTATGATGTTGGCCACGTCGGTTTTTTTGGCTGGCCGGATTTGCCTGTATTCATTCGCGTAAACCAAGGTGCCAATCCCTTCATTAGAAAAAACCTCAGCCAGCAGGCCTTCGGTGACAAAACCGTTTATCAAGTGTATTCTGGGAACCCCGCCCTCGCAGGCCGCTGCTGCATGTTGTGCCTTTGATCTTTGGGCGAATGGGATTTTGTCGGGATGATTCGTTAGTAGATGGTCTAATTCGGTGGACAGTATCTGTCTTATAATTTTTCCCTCTTTTTGCAGTCCGTCCTCTGTTGAAATGAAAATAAGTTTGGTCGCCTGCAATGATTCGGCGGTAAAGTGTGCCACAGAATTACTATTGAGGTGGAACGTGTTTCCTTCACCGTCAAACCCGAGAGGTGGGATTACGGGTGTTATGCCTTGAGAAAGAAGTGTTTGGAGCAGTGCGGAGTCAATTCGTTCAACTTGACCTGTGTTTTGATGGTCAATGCCATTGAGGATCCCTAATGGTTGCGCGGTTACGGCATTGGCGTTCGCGGCACGTAAATCATTCTTGGTGAAACCTTCAAGGATTTCGTGGGTAAGGCCGTTTGCTGCAGTAAGAACGAGCTTAAGCGTGGCGTCATCGGTAATTCCGTTTCCATCCAGGCTGCTTGGCTCAAGTGATTGCTCATTGGCTAATTGTGCTATCTGTTCAGCTGCCCCGTGGACAAGAACAATTCTAATATTCAGTGAATTGAGAACGGCAATGTCCAGCAGTAGGTTTGCAAAATTTGCGTGGGACACAACTGCGCCATCGGCAGCAATAACGAATGTTTTCCCACGAAAACGCGGTATATATTGCAATATTCCCCTGAGGTCGGTTGGCTTCATTTTTGGTTCCATGCAGTCTGTATTATGAGTTAAGGCTGCTTGTTAGACGCAAGTTTTGAATTACCTCAAGGCAACGCATGTTTTCCTTTTGAGTGCCTATAGAGATCCGAATCCATTCAGGGAGTCCATAACCCATCATGGGTCTGGTTATAATTCCTTCTTCCTGCAGGCACTCAAATACGGAGGATCCATCTCCTACTTTAACGAGGATGAAGTTGGCATGGGGCGGGATCGTTTCCAGTCCAAGTTCGGCAAATTGCTTGGTGAAAAATCCTATTCCTGAAGTGTTGTTCCGGCGGGTTGATTCCAAATGATCTTCATCATCAAGTGCAGCTAGTGCAGCAGATTGTGCCATGAAATTGAGGTTGAAAGGTTGCCTTACCTTGTTTAATGAGCCAATCAATTCTGCGTGACCAATGCCGTAACCAATTCTCAGGCCTGCCAGTCCATAAATCTTTGAGAAGGTTCTCATCAGCAGCAAGTTGGGATATTGCCCAATCATTGGCAGGAGGTCTGCTGGATTATCCAGAAATTCGAAATAGGCCTCATCAATAACGATTAGCAGATGGTCGGGTGAGTGGGTGATCAGATCTATGATTTCATTTTTCCCTGCGAGAGTTCCGGTTGGGTTATTTGGATTTGCTACAAATAGTATTCTGGTCTCATTTGTAATGGCTTTACTCATTGCCGCTAGATCGTGGCCGTAATTTTTTGCGGAAACCGTGATGCAGTCAGCTCCAGAGAGATGTGCGACAAGAGGGTAGATTGCAAAGCAAAATTCTGAAACGACAATGTTTGTCCCTGGCCCAAGTAGCGCGTGTGCGACGAATTCGATTATCTCATTGGAACCATTGCCGAATATGAGTTGTTCTGGAAGCACGTTTAGTTTTTGTGCCAAAGCATTCCGGAGATAGTAGGCATTTCCATCGGGGTACAGGTGTGCCTGTGCGGCTGTTTTTTTCATTGCCTCAACAGCCTTGGGAGAGGGCCCTAGGGGGTTTTCATTAGAGGCGAGTTTTATCAGGTTTTCAAGCGGTAGTCCGAGTTCGCGAGCAACCTCTTCCAATGGGCGCCCCGGTTGGTATACCGGCAGAGTAGCCAATTGCTGATTGAGCTGCATCACCCCATCCAATTGGTCCGGCTGCTTTTCCCGACTTCGGTGATTTCGCCGGTAGAGTTCTTGGCGATGTATATTGTGACACTAGTCACAGCAAGGAAGGTTCCCAGCATGATTGTGGCTACAAACCAACTCGGGAAAGCTCCGACAGAAAGGGCTGAATATAGGGAGCTGAGTGAATTTATTTCCTGTCCGGATGGCGGGTGGATGAAAATCTTGGTAATCCAGGCGGTGAGGATAATGGTTGTAATAAAAGCATAGTTACGCTGAAGGCGGCGGCCAATGGATTCAAACATGCTTATTTTAAATGCAGGGACCAATAAATCCTCGGCGACGAGCTTGCGCCAGTTGCCTTCCAGTTTTGGTTTCTCGCGAAGTATAACGGGGGTGATAAAATGCGCCTCTAGCATTCGTACGCGCGCACGGAAAGCATCATAAAAACGGTATCGTCTAGCTTCAATCCAAAGCATCATCAGCACGATGGCCAGATTAAAGAAAAATATCAGGTGGGGAACTGATTCAAAAGAAAAGGCAACTGTGAAAATCGTTCCTGTTGTAGTGATTCCCCAAGTGGTGGTTGTGTCCAGACGCTGGCGCCACACCATAATTCGGCCGATCTCACCACGATAGAAGTGGGACATTGCGGTGATGTAGCCCTGATCAGAGGAGGATTCATCGTGTAGAGCCTCCAAAAAATCATTTTCTTCACCGAAATCAGGCATTTTCGAAGTTTAGCAGAAATTTTACCTAACGACCAGCCTCGATCTCTGAAGCGATATTTCGAGCGAGTTTAATCAGTTCGATATCGTGCTGCAGATCACCGAATTTGAACGCCGGGAGTCCGCTTTGTTCTTGGCCTGTCAATTCGCCTGGCCCGCGCAACTGCAGGTCGGCTTCAGCAATTTTGAATCCGTCTTGGGTTCCTTCAAGGATTTTGAGGCGGTTCTTTGCTTCCTCTGATTTATCGGAGGTTAGTAAAACACAATGACTATTCTGAGTTCCGCGTCCGATACGTCCACGCAACTGATGGAGCTGGGCTAGCCCGAATTGGTCAGCGCTCTCGATAACCATAAGCGTTGCGTTGGGGGAGTCCACCCCCACTTCAATAACGGTGGTAGAAAGGAGTACGTGAATGCGGTTTTCATGGAAGCGGTTCATGACCTTTTCCTTATCTTCAGGTTTCATTTGCCCATGTATTACCCCGACTTCAAATGGCTGCAGCTCCTTGGTGAGTTTTTTTGCCTCAGTGGTCACAGCCTTTATCCCTGCGGTTGTATCCTCATTGTCTACTCTTGGAAAAACAACATAGGCTTGGTGGCCGGCAGATATCTGTTCATGCATAAAGGAAAGAATTTTGGGCCAACTCTGGGGGGGTCTGATAAAAGTGCGGATTACACCTCGGCCTGATGGCATTTCCCTGATTACTGAACAGTCTAAATCTCCGTAAAGAGTCAGCCCGAGGGTGCGCGGGATGGGGGTTGCAGTCATTACAAGCAGGTGAGGGAATTGACCTTTTCGTAATAGTTGGTCCCGTTGCTTTACGCCAAATTTGTGCTGTTCATCGATCACGACCAATCCAATTTTTTCCATGGAAAAAGAATCTTGGAATAATGCATGGGTGCCAATCGCAACAGTAGGCTCTCGTGGGGAAAGCAGGGGCGCTTCGGCTTCCTTATGCGAACCTGTGTGGAGACGAATCCGGATGGGTAGATGGGAAAGCCATTCGGTGAAATTACGATAATGTTGTTCAGCAAGAATTTCAGTTGGAGCCATGACTATGGCGTTAAAGCCGCTTTCCAGCACTCGAAGAACTGCCAGGGCTGCCACAATGGTTTTGCCTGATCCGACGTCGCCCTGCAGGAGTCGCCGCATGGGTTGTTTTCCATTGAGGTCTCCGTCTATCTCCATTGAAACAGTCTGTTGCGAGTCAGTGAGTTGGAATCCAAGTTGCTTTAGGAACGGAGTCGTGAAAGAGCCGTCCCCAGGGCAGGGGAGAGCTTCTGCCTTGGATTGGAGATTGTTCCGGCGTCGTCGCAGTTCTCTCTGCAGGCAAACGAACTCATCCAGCGCTAGTCGCTGCCGGGCTAGGTCCATCTGCTGAGGGTCATCTGGAAAATGAAGGAATTTTATGGCATCCCGACGACTTGGCAGTCCAGCGGTTGAATAGTTTGGCCCAGAGATAAGGCCTAGGAATGAAGGTATAAGTTTGTACAACAACTGTCTCAACCATCTTTGCGACAGACCTTCGGTGAGCGGATACACGGGCACAATTCGGTTAACATGAATATTGGAATCACCGTCATTTTCAATGGTCTCGGTTTCCGGGTGATCAATTGCCGTAGCCTTTCCTTTGGATAGTTTCCCGAAAACCAATACTTCGTCACCTACTTTGAAATAGCGCGAAATATAAGTAATATTCCACCAGCGGCAGGAGAGGCTTCCAGAGTCGTCTTCCAGTATAAATTCAAAAAGTCTTCTGCCGCCCCTTAGCCGTTTCATGCCACATGCAATAATTACCCCGCGAGCCAGGGCAGGGTCTTCAGGGGATAGTTCGCTGATAGGTCGTATGTTTCTGCGATCTTCGTAACGACGAGGTTTTAGTAGAAGTAAATCTTCCAGGGTGAAGCATTTGAGGCGCGCCAGTTGACTGGTGCGCTCAGTGTTTATGCCCGTTACGTCCGAAATTTTTTTCCCTAATGGGTCTGTTATGGCGATCTCATCGGGCACTTGGTTTTTATAGACGACTGTAAAAGCACGCCCAAGGTGAACTTTTACCCTTTGCTCAAGCCTTCTTTGTCTTCACTCTATTTTCCGTGGCACATACGCCGGATACAGTGGAACGTTTATGGCGGGATTATGCCGGTATATTCCGTGATTTTGACGATCTAACATTGGCGCGTTGGTTGGCACAGACCTTGAGTCAGCTGCACGGGCGTCTCTGGCGGATGTCTCATCCTCTGGTGGCTTCCTATCATTTGGCAGCCATGATTGGTCACGATCGCCAGATATGGCATCAACGATTAATTGGCTCGCCTCCGGATTACCCTCTGACAGATTGTTGTCGAGCCCCGCTTCTGCCAATGGTAACCCGGGAGGTTCTCGAGTGCGGGCTGATGTGTATTCATTGTAATGAAAGCGTGATGGATTCGGGTGATATTCCTGATAAAGAATTATCAGAACACCTGGCAGGGTGGGCTGAAGAATATGCGGTAATTCATGGGGTGGCTCATTGGGATGACGAAAGGAAGCTGAATCATAGCAATTATGAGCAGGCCTTTGAGGATGCTGCGCAGAAAAGTGAGCAACTTTTGTCGAAACTTGGCTCGGAGCTGGCTCCCCCCTTGCTGGAATTTTTCCCTGCGGTGGTTTGGGATGATCAGGATGAATGCTTGCAGGTTAGGCCAGAGGATATTGCGTTGTGACTGAACCTGTCGAATCGGAAACTGAAGCAAGGTCGCCCTGGCCAAGACGGTTGGCTGCAGGATGCATTTCTATGGTGGTTCTGTTTTTGGTGGGGGTATTTGTTTTTGACCTGATTGTGAGAAAGATGGTTGCTGATCGTATAGAAAAGGAATTGGCTCAAAATGGCTGGCAGGCGCAACTGGATGGGTTTGATTATTCCTTGTGGAATAAGGAGGTGGAAGTATACGGCTTTTCAGGGGTTCCTATGGATGAGGATCGGCAAAAACAATTTGGGGAGGTTCGGCTTAACAATGCACGGGTCAAGTTCAATGCCAATAAAGAGAATATCTTGAATGAACTGAGTATTTCTGAGGCACAGGCAAAATTTGGTAAACTGGACAAGCTGGAGATTGTTCCGGGAAAGGAACTTTCAGCAAAGGGTTTAATCATAAATAACCCTGAGGAATTTGGAGGGGGTCCGCTTATTAAAATTAATGAGCTCAAAGTTGTTTTTAGAGACATTACAATGGGAAGCTATAAGAGGGTGGAAATCCAGATTGGAAGAATCAATCTGGTGAAAAACGCAGAAGGAAAATGGCTTACCGATGGAGCTGCTCAGTTCCAAATGAAACTTAGGGAAATGGAATCACTGAAAGGAGAGGGGAAATTGCCTGAGATTGACAGTCTCTCTGTTAATATAGGAGAGGTTGCTTTACTGGATTTAAGCCAAAAAGGGACTGCTCGAGTGGTTCAGGTGAATCAGGTTATTGAGGAAAATAATAACCCTAAAGGTTACGCATTGGGTGTTTTTCTGCGGATTATTGGAGTGATTGCAAATGCGAAAAATCAGGCAGATCCTTAGGTTATATTTTTACTGAAAAAGAATCGGTCTTTTTGACGCTTTCAGAAAAACCGGCCATGAGTTTAGGGATTTGTTCCAAATCCTTTAGGTTGACCACTTCCACTGGCGAATGCATGTAACGGTTGGGTAGACTGATTAATGCACTGGGAATTCCTCCCCGTGTCCAAAAGACCGCATCGGTATCAGTGCCACTAGTGGCACTGATAGTTTCGTGTTGCAGGGGGATTTTGGATTTTGCGGCAACCTGTTCAACCCGTTTTACCACCTCGGGGTGGTTGCATATGCCGTGGGTGATGGTGGGGCCTTTTCCTATTTTGATATCTCCGTGAGTCTGCTTGTTGAGGCCGGGGTAGTCGGTTGCGTGGGTGACATCAACAACCAGTGCAATATCCGGTTTTAATGAATATGCGATTTGTCGGGCTCCAAAAAGACCGACTTCCTCCATGGTATTGGATACTGCGCATATCTCAGCATTAAGTTTTTTCTTTGAGGATGAAAGCAGGCGGAGGGTTTCAGCTACAGCCCATGTTCCTATTCGGTTGTCAAATGCTCGTGCGACCGCCATGTCCTTGTGGAGAATTTCAAAATTCTGGTTAACTGTAATGGGGTCGCCGATGCGCACCCGTTTTTCTGCTGCTGTTTTGGAGTTGCAGCCGATATCGACGAAAAGATCGGTTATTTTCGGGGCCTTTGTTTCTCCATCGATCTTTTGCATGTGCGGAGGCGGGTTGCCAATTATGCCAAGTACGCTGCTTTTGGAATTATGGACTGTTACCCGCTGTGCTTTGCTTACGATTGCATCAACACCTCCCATGCGCTTAACCCATATGTAGCCGTTTTCATCAATATAATTTACTGAAAGGGCGATCTCATCAGCATGACCGGCAAGCATTATTCTCGGGCCGCCGCCCTTGTTTAAAATGGCAACACAGTTGCCGTAATCATCGTGAGATGTTTCATCAGCATACTGTTGAACGTAATTAAGCCATACGCGCTGCCCGCGGGTTTCATAACTGGTGGGGCTGGGGGTGTTAACCAGTTCCTCAAGGAATATGAGTGATTCTTTGCGCATCGGCGAAGGTTGCAGTTCACTCGCCGTCGCGTCAATGCTCGACGTTGATGCCACATTTTTGCTACTTAATTGCTGTGCGTGCCAAACTCCTAAAGAACGCTGATCTGATGGTCGTTAAGCTGGGTACCGGTATTCTTACGGATAACCGGAATAGATTGGCTTCCAAGAGGATTAAGCAGATTGTTGGTCAAGTGGAGCGTGTAAAGCGGTCTGGCCGGGAAGTGGTATTGGTCTCCTCAGGAGCAGTAGCAGCCGGCATGGAGGCTTTGGGGCATCAAATAAGGCCATCCAGTCTGGAGGAGTTGCAGGCTTGCGCTGCTGTAGGGCAATCGCGGTTGATGGCAGTATATCAGGAGCTTTTTGCCGCATATGATATTCAAACTGCTCAGGTTTTACTGACGCATGCGGACTTACAGGATCATGACCGTCATTTGAATGCCAGGAATACTCTGATGGCATTGTTGGCAGCCGGGGTGGTGCCGGTGATTAACGAAAACGATGCGGTCTCCTTTACCGAGTTGACGGTTGGAGATAATGACAAGCTCTCGGCTTTGGTTGCAGCATTATTGCCGGCTGATCTACTGGTGCTGCTGACAACGGTTGATGGTTTGATGCGAAATTACGGCAAATCGAACGCGAGGGTGGTGCCGTCGGTTAAAAATATTGACGGGTCAACGCGTAAACACGCTGGAGGGACACAAAGCAGTACCAGTGTGGGGGGAATGTTGAGTAAAATGAAAGCCGCTGAGATTGTGATGCGTGCGGGCATTCCAATGTTAATTGGCAACGGGGCTTCCCGTGGGATTTTGGGCAAGATGTTGGCAGGGGAGCCTGTTGGAACATTATTTTATCCCGGTAAAGGTAAATTGAAAGGGCGCAAGCGTTGGATTGCCTTTTTCCATCATCCTGAAGGAAGGGTGATTGTCGACAATGGTGCGAAATTGGCATTACGAGAAAGAGGGATGAGTTTGCTCGCCCCTGGAGTCTTGAGATGTGAGGGAGAGTTTTCGGCCGGAGATGTAGTTAGGATTTGCGATACTGAAGGCACCGAGTTTGCTCGCGGGATAACCAAGTATTCTCTTGAACAAATGAATGCAACACCCGGCAAAGTGGTGGTCCATCGTGATCATTTGGTTGTACTTTAATGTCTAAGATAAGGTCAATTGATGGATTGATCGAGGTAATGGCCCGTTTACGGGCTCCAGATGGCTGCCCATGGGATCAGGAGCAGAGCCACATGAGTATCCGTATGAATGCGGTGGAGGAGGTCTATGAGCTGATTGATGCTATCGAGAATGATGATGATGATGAAATACTTGAAGAGTTGGGGGATCTATTGCTTCAGGTGGTATTTCACGCCCAGATGGCTAAGGAGCGAAAAGCCTTTGATTTTGATGATGTTGCCCGGGTGATAACCGAAAAACTAATCCGCCGACATCCGCACGTTTTTGAGAATGCCAATGTGGAAGGAGTGGATGATGTCTGGAATCAATGGGATGCAATAAAGAAGATGGAAAAGGAAGGAACAGTACACGAACGGAAGTCTGCTCTTGACGGGATACCTCGGCATTTGCCTGCACTAATGCAGGTAAATGAATTGACCAAAAAAGCTCGTAAAAATGATTTGTTGGCCGAGGAAAAAGGAACACGCACCAAGGCCGATTTGGGTGCAGAACTGTTTAAGCTTGTGCAGAACGCCCAGTCCAATGGTTGGCAGGCGGAGGAACTGCTTCGGGAGGAAATGAAAAAGCAGGAAAAAATCCTGCGAAACAAGGAGAAGGCTCGACAAGATGGTGAGTGCATCTAACTTGATGTTTCAATAATTATGAGTGATCCACGTTATGTTAAATTGGCCAAGTTGTTGGTAGAATATTCCTGTGAATTAAAGAAGGGGGAAAATGTTTTCATTGATGTGGCTGATGTTCCTGAAGTCATGGCTATTGAGCTGGTTCGGGCGGCACGTAAAGCAGGGGCCAATCCCATAGTAGAGACGCGACATTCGAGGCTGGTGAGGGAATTGGTTAAGGGCACCACGGACAGTCATGCAAAGCTAACGCGTGATGTAGAGCTTTACCGCATGAAAAAGGTACAGGCATACATAGCGATACGCGGAGCGGAAAACACCAGTGAACTGAGTGACGTGCCGCCCAAGATAATGCAGGCTTATTCAAAAACCATGAGGCCCCTGTTGAATTATCGTGTTAATAAGACGCGCTGGGTAGTGTTGCGTTGGCCGACTCCGAGCATGGCTCAGTCCGCCAACATGAGCACAGAGTCGTTCGAGGATTTCTATTTTGATGTCTGCACATTTAATTATGGACGTATGGCCAAGGCAATGAAGCCTTTGGAAAAACGCATGACAAAAGCCAGGGAGGTTTATTTAAAGGGTCCTGGAACGGATTTGGTTTTCAGTATTAAGGGGATGCCCGCGATTGCCTGTGCTGGTGACAGGAATATCCCAGATGGAGAGGTGTTTTCCTGCCCCGTAAAGGCTTCTGTTAATGGCACCATTCAATTCAATACCCCCACATTGTACGCCGGCACAAAGTTCGAAAACGTGAAGCTGGAACTGAAGGATGGAAAAATAGTTTGTGCTGCCAGCAGTAATACTAAACGACTAAATGAGATTTTGAACACGGATGCAGGGGCCCGCTATATTGGCGAATTTTCACTTGGGGTGAATCCCTTTGTCATGAATCCGATGTGTGATATCCTCTTTGATGAAAAGATTGCCGGTTCACTTCACTTTACGCCCGGGCAGGCGTATGAGGAATGTGATAATGGCAATCGCTCGGCAGTACACTGGGACATGGTGCTTATTCAACGGAAAGAGTGGGGTGGGGGCGAGGTGTGGTTTGACGGGGAACTGGTCCGGAAGAATGGATTGTTCCTGCCCAAAGACCTCAAGCCGCTCAATCCTAGGAATCTCAAAAAGGTTTAACCTTTTTTGAGCAGAGACAGGAATTCCTTCATTGCCGGCGAAAGCACCTTGGTCTTTTTGTGGACTGCAGCAAGGGGGCGGTAAAATTTTTCATCCTCAATCTCCACCATGGAGATAGTCTTTTTTGCCACTTCTTGCATGACCGGGCTTCGCGGAACGATTGAGATCCCCGCGTTGATCTCAACGGCTCGCTTAACCGTTTCGATGTTGTCAAATTCCATGGAATGTTCGACTTCGACGTTGCGGTCTCTGAGGATTTTATCAATGGCTCTTCGGGTTGGTATATCAGGCTCAAATGCGATAAATTTGTGGTTACTTATCTCAGATAGTTTCACCTTTGCTTCCTGCGCCAGTTCATGTTCTGGATGGCAGATAAGGACAAGCAGATCCTCGTCCAGTGAAGTGACTTGAAGTCTTGGATCTTTTTGCGGATAAGCAACGAGGCCGATATCGGCTATTCCGGTGATAATGTCGTCATAGAGTTGGGTGGCCCTGCGATATTCAACCGAAACGTTTACCGTTGGGTGTTTCTTGAGATACTTCTTCAGGAAGGGTGGTAGTTCGTGTAATCCGATACTGTATATGGTTACCACTTTGATTGTTCCGGTGACGACATTTTGGATCTCTTGGATTCGGTGCCGCAACTCGTCGTAAGACTGGACAATCTGCTTGCTGGATTTGTACAAAGTTTCGCCCTCCTTGGTGAGAGTGAATTTTTTTTTGCTTCGCTCAATGAATTTTGCTTGGAACCTGTTTTCCAGTGCAGAAATTTGCTGACTGACTGCTGACTGGGTTACCCCGTTTATTTGTGCTGCCTTTGTGAAACTTGCGGTTTCGGCCAGATCACAGAAAACCTTAAGGCTCTCGATTTGCATGCACGAAGTAAATCAGATTTGCTAATACTGTCAATTAGGAGAAAAGGTTTTTGGAGGTAAAGGCTCCGGGCAGAAGCTCATCTATTTTGGTTTGTTTAGTTAATGTAGGGTCATTCGAGTCAATGAGCGTAATGACTGCGTTTACTGCGTATTCTGCGATAACTTGCCGGCACGCTCCACAAGGTGCCGCGCCACCTTCTGAGGCAATGGCTAAGGCATTGAAATTAGTTAGGCCTTCAGTGAGGGCCTTGAAGATCGCGACGCGTTCGGCGCAGCAGCTTAGGCCATAGCTGGCACTTTCAACATTGGCCCCAATAGTAATTTGCTTCGTGTCATCAAGAATCGCAGCACCCACCTTGAATTTGGAATATGGGGCATGGGCCTGATGGCGGGCGTTCAGAGCTGCTTCTATTAGTGGGTTATCTTTGGGCATAATTGCAGGCGAATTCACCTAGTAGTTTGCGGCTAGATTTAGCTGCTAGAAGTCCGGTTTCTAGAACTTCTTCATGGGATAGGGGGTGATTATTCGTGCCCGCTGCCTCGTTGGTGATGCATGATATGGCTGCGACACGAATACCGCACTGACGGGCAACGATTGACTCTGGAACAGTGCTCATGCCGATGGCGTCAGCCCCCAGTTTCCTGTAGGCATTAATTTCAGCCGGGGTTTCATAGCTGGGGCCGCTGACGGCACAATAAGTTCCGGAGTGGATTTTTGTCTTTGTTTTGCGGGCTGCCGCCTTAAGTTGTTTCGCAATTGTCGGGTCATAGGTCTGGGTGAGGTCTGTGAATCTGTCCCTGAGTGGGGTTGGTGGGCCTATTAATGGATTATCCCCCATAAAATTCATATGATCTTTAAATAGCATGAAATCACCCGGCTTAT
>CAZAIZ010000007.1:0-17351 GCA_964485275.1 uncultured Pedosphaera sp. | reverse complement strand
CGCGCCACGGGCGAGACCCGAATCACCCTCAAGCTGAAGATTGACGGCAAAGGCAAATCGTCCATCAACACAGGTGTTCCGTTCTTTGACCACATGCTCTCACTCTTTGCCAAGCACTCTGTTTGTGATCTTAATATCAAATGCATCGGCGATCTCAGTGTGGATTTTCATCATGCCGTAGAAGATGTGGGCATTGCCTTGGGCCAAGCCTACTGGCAGGCTTTGGGTGAGAAACGTGGCATACGGAGATACGGAACCGGATTCGACCCGCGCAACCCACTCTGGGGCGAAGCGCACCTGCCCATGGACGAAACCCTGGCGCGGGCGGTTGTTGATTTCAGCGGTCGCCCACAGCTTGTCTGGAAAGGCATGGACAAGCTTGGCTTCAAGGTGTTGAAAGAGGAAATGAATCAAGACGATGCCTGCCGGTTTCGTTTCGGGTTAGCACGGGAATTCTTCCAGGGCTTCACCAATGAGGCTCGTTGCAATCTCCATTTGGAATTGCTTTACGGACAGGAACCTCATCACGTTATGGAGTCCATCTTTAAGGCTTTCGCCAAAGCCACGGATTTCGCCTGCCAAAAGGATCCACGTATCGGTCGAGCTGTCCCCAGCACCAAAGGGCGCTTGAAAGGCTAATCCATGATCAAGATTGATGACATCCCAAACGCCACCGATGAAGAACTGGTATGCTCGGCCCAGGAGGGCAACATGGAGTCTTACGGGGAATTAGTCCATCGCCACAGAGATAAAATTTATGCCCGAGCTTTCAGTATGCTACGAAATGAGGAGGAAGCCTTGGACATATCGCAAGAAGCTTGGGTCAAGGGCTGGCAGCGGTTAACCCAATTCCAACGGAACTCCAGTTTTACTACATGGATGACGCGAATCTGCATTAACCTGTGCCTCGACCTTTTAAGGAAAAAGCAAAGGCAAAAGACCGATTCGCTCGATCAAATGGATGAGGAGCCCGGCGGATTCGACCGCAGAATGCCTATTGAGGAATATAATCCCACCGAGGACATGGAGCGATCTGAGTTACGGCAAGAAATCGACGAAGCTATGGAAAAGCTGAGTTATGAACATCGAACCGTGCTCGTTTTGCACGAGTTTGAGCGAATGGAGTACCGGGAAATAGCCAAATCCATGCAATGCTCGATCGGAACGGTGATGAGCCGGTTATTCTATGCTAGAAGGCGTTTGGCAAAAATGTTAATTTCTTTGAAGAAAGAACGACGTCAGTAAGTCTACTAATCGAGGTATAATGAATCAGGAAGATAGATTAAAAATACAAGCTTGGCTGGACGGTGAACTTGCAACTCAGGAATCAGCAAAAATAGCTGAACTGATTAACTCAGACATGGAGGCCAAGACCACTTCTGAAGAGCTCAAAACGCTGCAAAACATACTCAAATCTGGTGAAAAATTAGCAAAAATGGACGATTCCAGGGATTTTTACTGGTCTCAGATCCAACGACAGATCGAATCCGAGGACCTTTCTGTCGCCGGAAATCAAAACCAGAACAAAGAATTGGTGTCGCACCCCTCAAGTCAGGTGGGCTTGTTACAGTGGTTGCTTCCTGCGGGGAGCTTGGTCGCCATCTCGGCTCTAATAATGAATTACGAGTCGGCAAATTATGACCAATCTAACAGCCCAACTGATAAAGCTGGCATTCATGATAATCCTCTCACGAGCGGATTGACTGAAAATTCACCTTCCCTGCTCGAGGATGAATCAAGTGCCACGCCAGAAGTCGGAGTTTTTAGTTTTCAAGGAATCCTGAAAGAGAGGACCTTTAATAGTCCAGAGGATCCAAATACCCTGCCTGAATCAATAGAAAATCCCGAGCGGTAAAATATCATTATTTTTTTCCGGGACGGCACAGATAAGCCGAACCCTTCTATTTGCTCAATACTTATTAACACGCACACTATATTGTGCTCATTCAGATTGGTTGGCACAATATGCAGTGCCATGCTCGTGGTTTACGAAGGAAAACATTTGTGATTATATGATATTTTGTCTAATTTTACTTCTTTAGGGTTTTGGCCCAAATATAGAAAATTTCTTTAATAATGGCGAAAAAGAAGGAAGTGACCAAGACAGTTGGTAACGCGAAGTATGATGCCTCAAAAATCGACAAACTCGAAGGTCTTGAAGCAGTACGTAAGCGACCTGGAATGTATATTGGAGACCCGGACGAGAGAGGGTTGCACCATTGTGTGTTTGAGGTTCTCGACAACTCGATTGATGAACATCTAGCGGGATTCTGTAAGCACATTTGCGTAACCATCCACGTAGACGGTTCTGTAAGTATCCGTGATGACGGGCGTGGAATCCCGGTAGACAAACACCCGAAATTCAAAATTCCAGCTGTTGAACTTGTCCTCACAAATTTACATGCCGGAGGGAAATTTGGCCAGGGTGCATATAAATATTCAGGTGGACTTCACGGGGTAGGGGCCAAGTGTGTCAACGCGCTATCTGATTGGTTCAAGGTTGAGGTCAGCCGCGATGGCAAGGTCCATACAATGGAGTTTGCACGAGGTAAAACAACCCGAAAACTTGAAGTAATCGGAAAAACCAAAAATACTGGGACTTATGTAGTCTTCAAGCCCGACCCCACTATTTTTACGATTACTCAAGAATTCCAGTTTAATATGCTGGCTACTCGGATGCGCGAATTGGCCTTTCTGAATCCGGGAATAGAAATCACTTTGGTGGATGATCGGGAGGATAACAAATCCGAAACATTCTTTTACCGGGACGGCATAGAGCAATTTGTCCGACAACTTGGCACCAACAAAAACGTAGTCCACTCCAAACCAATTGTTATCGCCAATAAGTCTGGCGAGGTATTTATAGATATCGTCATCCAATATAATGACAGTTATAACGACCAGATTCTTTGCTACGCCAACTCTATCCCGAATGAAGATGGAGGCGCCCATTTAACAGGCTTTCGCACTGCACTCACTAGGGCAATTAATCAATACGCCAAGAACAACAACCTATTGAAGGATAAGGATCCCAATATTTCGGGTGATGATGTCCGTGAAGGGCTTGTGGCAGTCATTAGTGTAAAACTGCCAGATCCGCGCTTCAACTCACAAACCAAGGCGAAGCTGGTTAATAATGAAATCGAAGGAGTCACCAGCAAGGCCACCTACGACGGTTTGATGCACTTCTTTGACACCAACCCTTCGATTGCTAAAAAAGTCGTCAACAAAGGCCTAACTGCAGCTCGAGCCCGAGAAGCGGCGCGAAAAGCAAGGGAAACGGTGCGCAAAAGCGCCATGACTGGCGGTGGATTGCCCGGCAAGCTGGCTGACTGCTCAGACCGTGATCCAGCCAACACTGAACTTTATATTGTTGAGGGTGATTCTGCGGGAGGCTCAGCGAAACAGGGTAGGGACCGTAAATTCCAAGCCATTCTTCCTATCCGAGGCAAACTTATCAATGTTGAAAAGGCCCGGTTAAACAAGGTTTTGGAAAACAAAGAAATCAGGACCATGATCACTGCAGTGGGGACTGGCATTGGTGACGGGGAAGGGGAGGGCGCCTTTGATCTGGATAAGCTCCGCTATCACAAAGTAATCATCATGACAGATGCCGATGTTGACGGAAGTCATATTCGCACACTGTTGCTTACTTTTTTTTACCGCCAGATGCGTGATTTAGTTAAACACGGCTATGTCTACATCGCTCAACCGCCACTCTATCAGATCTCACGAAAAAAACGCGTAGAATATGTAGCTGATGACAATGAATTGAACAAGATACTCATTGACCTTGGTGCCGAAGATATCAACCTAAAGCTCACTGCCCGGAAGACATTAAGCACAAAACAGATGAGCGAAATTTTAGATTATCTAATTTCTCTCGACAAATATGCCCGCTCTATCCAGAGGCACGGCGGCAATTTTGCTGAATATGTCGAAAACCGTAAAAAATCCGGCGAGCTCCCAACACACTTGGTCAAGATTCGAGAAGGCAACGATGAGATGGTTCATTATTTTCATAGTGACACCGAACTGGCAAGATTTGCCAAAAAGAACTCGGATTTGAACCTCTTCGGGGAAGATGGTTCTGATGACGCCGGCAAGGCTTCCGCTGGCAAAAATGGTAATACCCGTCGAGCGATATACGTCGAACTGCACGAAAGCAAACCTACACAGGAACTGCTTGGCAAACTCAGTCGCAAGGGACTGCCTGTGGATCATTATGAGGCGCAAGACAAACCGCTTTTTGAATTGATTGAAGGCGACGGGGAAAGAGTGCACCCGTTGTTTTCACTCTCAGAAATTCTCAGCACCGTGATGGAAATCGGCCGGCGGGGCCTTCAAATTAAGCGCTTTAAAGGGTTGGGTGAAATGAACCCTAAAGAACTCTTTGAAACCACGATGAATCCTGAGACACGTAAACTTTTGCGCGTCGAGTTAACCGACGCGGTGGAGGCTGAAGAGATGTTCACCAAGCTTATGGGTGATGAAGTCCTTCCGCGTAGACAATTTATTGAAGACAACGCCCTGAACGTCCGCAATCTCGATATTTAATATTCCCAATGCCAAAGAAAAAGGGCTCCGAGGAATTGCCCGTATCAAACACTCCTCTGTTTGCCTCCAACGAAAAGATTGCTCCCATCAACGTCGCTGATGAGATCAAGAACTCGTTTCTTGATTACTCGATGTCAGTCATCATTTCCCGTGCGCTTCCCGATGCCCGAGATGGGCTAAAACCATCGCAACGACGCATCCTCTATGCAATGCATGAGTTGTCTCTGTACCCACCCAGGAAACATTTCAAGTGCGCCAAGATCGCCGGCGATACCAGCGGGAACTACCATCCCCATGGTGAAGCTGTTATTTACCCCACACTCGTTAACATGGCTCAACCTTGGTCCATGCGCGATACGCTTGTAGACGGTCAGGGTAATTTTGGCAGCGTTGAAGGGGATCCTCCTGCAGCCATGCGGTACACCGAGGCACGCCTGACTCATCTGGGTGGTTCGCTCATGTCCGACATGGACAAAGACACCGTCAATTGGGTGCCCAACTATGACGAGCGGCTCATGGAGCCCACCGTTTTCCCGGCTTCATTTCCTAACTTGCTGGTTAATGGAGGCACTGGCATTGCGGTAGGTATGGCCACCAATATGCCGCCCCATAATCTAGGAGAAGTAATTGACGGCATATGCGCTCAAATCGACAAGCCGGATATTACCCTGAAAGGGCTAATGAAACACATTAAGGGGCCCGACTTTCCAACCGGCTGCACGGTTACGGGCCTTAAGCCTGTAGAGGATTATTTCTCAACCGGAAAAGGTTCATTCAAAGTTCGAGGGCGATTAGGGGTAGAGGAGATTCGCGGTGGCAAGACGCAAATTGTTATCACCGAGATCCCTTATAACGTTAATCGGGCTACACTTGTTGAACGAATCGCCGAGTTAGCTAACGAAAAGATCCTGTCTGAAATCACTGCTGTGCGCGATGAGTCCGATGAGAACACCCGGGTGGTCATTGAGCTGAAACGCGATGCGGTCCCCAAGGTGGTTATAAACAACCTCTACAAACACACGCAACTTGCCACGTCTTTTAGCGTCAATATGCTGGCCATTGATCGCGGCCGGCCCAAGACACTTTCACTTAAAGACGCGATTAACTGTTATATTGAACACCGTCGAGAAGTGGTGGTGCGACGAACACGCTACGAACTTGAAAAAGCTGAACGTCGCGCCGAAATACTGGAGGGATATATCATTGCGCTCTCCAATCTGGATAAATTCATCAAGATCATCAGGGAATCGGCAAATCGCGATGAAGCGAGAGTCAAGCTGATGGCCTTCGATTTCACAAAGGGAACCGTCGAGAAACTCGGTATCCTTATCAGGGATAAGGCACGCCTGATAAATGGACGCTACGAATTCAGTGAAGCTCAAGCCAACGCGATCTTAGAACTTAGACTCTATCAACTCACTGGCCTGGAGATCGATAAAATTCGAAGCGAATACAAGGATCTGGTTAAGCTAATCAAAGACTTGCTTGATATCCTCTCCAAGGAAGCGCGCGTGCTTGCGATCATTAAAGATGAGCTAGGTGCCATAAAGGAAAAATACGCAACACCAAGACGCACTGACTTGGCGCCCGACGAGGGAGAAATGTCCATCGAGGACCTTATCGCCAATGAATCGGTAATGATTACTCTTACCCACAATGGCCTTATAAAACGCACCAATACCAGTGCCTTTAAGGCACAGCGCCGCGGCGGCAAAGGTGTCATTGGCATGAAAACAAGAAAGGCCACAACTGACAAGGAGGCCAGCGACTTCATTGAACACCTTTTTCCTGCCAACACTCATGACTACTTGATGTTTTTCACAAACACTGGCCGAGTTTATGTTGAGCGTGTACATGAAATCCCCGACCTTGGCCGGGCCTCTAAGGGCCGCAGCATCGCTAATGTGCTAGAACTAAAACATGGCGAAAAAATTGCCGATGTCATACGCGTAAAGGCTGTATATGGCGAAAACAAGGAAGACCTAACCTGGCAGCAGGATAGATGCATCTTCTTCACCACCCGCTCCGGGACGGTCAAGAAGACCGCCTTAAACGATTTTTCAAATGTCCGGCGAGGAGGTATTGTTGCGATAAAAATTACACCTGGAGATACATTAATTGAATCTCGCTTTACCACCGGGCACGATGATGTGGTTCTTGTTACATCGAATGGTCAAAGCATCAGATTTCACGAGGAAGATGTTCGCACAATGGGCCGGGCGGCGGCAGGGGTGCGTGGCATTCGGCTAGGCAAGGATGACCACGTCGTTGCACTTTCCATTGTCAGCCCTGATGCAACTCTCCTCGTAGCTGGTGAAAATGGCATCGGCAAGCGAACTGTCTTTGATGATTACCGTGTCCAGTCCCGTGGGGGCAAAGGTATTAAAACAATGAAAATCACCAAAAAAACCGGCAAGGTTGTTGGTGGACTAACCGTTCATGGGGGCGATGAAATCATGCTTATTACCGTAGGCGGACAAATGGTTCGCACTTCGGTTGATGGGATCCGTCAGGCAGGGCGCAACACGCAAGGAGTCAGACTGGTAAATGTCGACGAAAAAGACCGGCTTCAAGATATAGCGCCTGTGGTTTCAGCCAATCAAGAGGAGCTGACCGTGGAAGAGGAAACTGCCGCCTGAGGCAACAAATAACACGCTTGCTCCCAAATACGGCGCCAAGCTCTACTGTCCCCGGTGCAAGTAATTTAGAGCAATGATGCTGTAAGCACTGACAAGAGGCTTTTCATTTTCCCACCACCTTGACGAATCCTTGTTGATCCAAGACCCATCCTGGCCCTGAGCACTCATTAGCTTGAGACCGACTTCTTTGCGCCAATCAACTTTTTTTCCGTTTGGTAAAGTAAGATTATCGGCCCCGTAAACCGTCAGTGCCTTAGTCATTAGGAAGTAGTAATAGAAAAGTCCTTGAGCCCCCATTCCTGGGTTTTCATCCAAAGTATAATTAGCATTCAACCATTTTTGAACCGCTTGGACTCTGGGGTCACTTTTATCTAGATTAGCATAGGCATAACTGAGCATCCCTGCATAACTTATACTCCCGTAGCTACGCAAAGCCGTTCTTCCCGACTTGCTCCCCTTGACCTCACCAGCTTGGCTCTTGCCCGGGAAATATATCATTCCCCCCTTGTTCTCGGGATCATCACTGGCCCATGGCTGTTTATTATGAGATTTTAGGTTCTGACAGTTTTGAATAAAAGAAATTGCAGCTTGCCAATTCAGATCGTTCTTTGCCTCAGGAGAATCTTTTACTAGATGCTTACTGTAATAAATAGCCTCTAGTGCTATAAGTGTATTATTTAAATCACCGTGAGGATGCCGATTGCCGTAACCGACTCCACCATCAAGTGGGTGATCTGATTTACCCTTAACCCCCAAGTCCCATTGCTGACCTATTAAGTATTTCCGAGCCTTGATTATTGTCGAATTATACTTGTCATTTTTGGAGGCAAGCATGGCCATAATGCATAATGCTGTATTGTAGTTCGCCAAACCCTTGTCAGGAACGTAGATGCTACCATTAGGTTGAACGTGTTTGAGTATGAAACTATGACCCTTTTCAATCCATTCTGGGTTCTCTTTGGGTTTCTTGGGATTACCATGGTACGCAACAAGAGCAAGCGCCGTAACAGCAGGGTGGTCAGGGTTCGTCCAGAAGCCTTCAGGATTCTGACTTTTCCTTAATGCCTCGATTCCGCGGTCGATCGATCGTTGCAGTTCATTCTGAAAGGAAATATCTACCTGACTCTTCCCCGAGAAGACAATCCCCATCAATGTTATGAATAATATAGTGTGTGCTTTTCTCATGATAATCCAACTTGTTAAAATCGTTATTACTTTAATTCTTTCCCGTCAGCGTCCCATTGTTTCATTTGAACTGCCTCTCCATTTTCATATGCCAGTTCTATTCGTTTCTTGCCATTCTCATACCAGCTAGTTTCTGTACCCACCTGAACACCATCCGAATATTCACGCATAGATGCCATTATGGGTTCTTTCCCATCCTTCGCCTTGTAGTAACCGGCAACAATTCCAGTGTAAGGCAACCGTTCCCCCCGCTTATACCATAAGCCATCCTCGTTGAGTCCTGTAACGTTTCCGTCCTTATCACGCCTCTCCATCTCCATGAGTTTGCTGATGTTTCTTTTCTCTGAAGGGCTGGGCACTTTTTGAAGTTGCACTCCATCAGTGCTTACAGTCTGGGATCTAAGCCCTACACTAGGTTGGGGGCCGCTGGCTGAAGGATTACAGCCTGCAATCAGGGCTCCAGATAACCCCAATATCGATATTATGAGGACGCGTCTCATTCTGTAGATTGTATAAGAGTGATACTGACGGCCTTGGGTTACTATTTATTTATATTTACCCTTATAACGAGCGTTCCATTACTGTCCAACGGGGGCAACCCCTTTCGCTGGGGGCGCCACATGTCATCGTCTCCGCGACCAGTCCGCGGATTGTTGAATTGTGCTGAGTTGTCAGTAATTAAAGAGACAATTGACCCATCCCTTTGTGCCAGAAAAGACCCGTCAAACATCCTCGAACCATTAAATATGAATGGACCTTCTTTCACAGGTTTTTTGTCTGCTCGAGATATAAACTTTTCCAATCGTGATTTCTTTTCCGTCTTACCGGACTTCCACCGCAATTCCATTTCTACCGGTTCGCCAGGAATATCCTTCGCCTCGTCTTCAGGGATCATTTTCCCGTTACTCCCTATACAATTGATCAGCAACATTGCCACCTGAAGATGAAACGGTTCTGCACTTGTCACCAGAAGACTCTCGTGAGTTTTACCTTTCCCTGTAACGACCAAATATTCTATTGGACCTTCGTTCATATTCACCATAACAGGCAGTGAAATTTCCCGCTTCATTTTATCAAGCCGCACTGTTCCGACTTGAAGTATTCCCGGGCTAACTTCCTTAATGGCAGGCTTCTTAGGTGACTCCGGCTTGAAGGGACTTTTCTCCTGCGCGTTTAAGCCAAGAGTAGTGACAAAAATAGTTGCAAGGCACATAATCTTCATGAGTGTATTTGCATACTTGCACAACTTATCATCCCAGCGCCACAAAATTCCGCTGGTTTTTAGTCTCACTAAACCTCAGATTCCGGGATGGACATATCCGAAACGATCACTTCCCTTAATTCCCTTGCCCGGAACATATGGTGGACATGGAATCAGGATGCTAGGGGTGTTTTTGAAGAACTATCTCCGAGAACTTGGAGAAACGTATACCACAATCCGGTAGCCATCTTAAGGGAAGTCTCCGGGACAGAACTACAAACGCGACTGCTTGAACCCGATTACGCCGAAAGGGTAAAAGTCGTGTTGGATGAGTTCCAGGAATATGTTAGCTCCAATAACACTTGGGTATGTCGTGAAGCTTCCGATTTAAAGGGAAAATCAATTGCATACTTTTCTGCGGAATTCGGTCTTCACGAAACTTTACCCATTGCCGCCGGCGGACTTGGAGTTCTTGCGGGAGACCATATCAAAAGCGCAAGCGACCTAGGTCTTAATTTTTGCGGAATTACACTGTTTTACCGGGAGGGGTATTTTCAGCAGACAATCAATCAGGATAACTGGCAGACTGAATACTACAACCAGCTCAATCCCAGAAACCTCCCGATGGATCCAGTTTTAGATGATCAGGGGGAACCCTTAATCTGCACCGTTGATATTGCAACCGACACCGTCAGTTTTCGATCATGGAGGATAAACGTGGGGCGCTGCGCTCTATATCTTCTGGACACCAATCTCCCTGAAAACCCGTCCCATTATCGAGATTTAACCTTACGCGTATACGGAGGTGATAGCGCAACTCGAATTCAACAGGAAATTCTTCTTGGCGTGGGTGGAGTCAATCTCCTGAGAGCACTGGGAAATGACCCGGATGTTTTTCATATGAATGAAGGGCACGCCGCCTTTCTTGCTCTGGAACTCGTCAGGGAAAAAATGACCGACGGCGCCTCCTTCGACCAAGCATTAGACTCCACCCGCCATGAAAGCATATTTACAACACATACACCGGTACCTGCTGGTCACGATCGTTTCAATCCAGAACTTATAAGGTATGCCTTATGCAGATATGAAGAGCATCTCAATCTTTCGCACGAGAAACTGATGGCATTGGGCCGACTAAATCCTGATGACGCAAACGAAACCTTTTGCATGACTGTATTGGCATTGAACACGACTCGTTCGGCCAATGGAGTTAGCGAGCTTCACGGGGCGGTAAGCCGTAACATGTGGCAAAAAAAATACAACGTTCCGGTGGAAGAGGTGCCAATAGGTCATATCACTAATGGCATTCACCTGCTTGGATGGATGAGCCCTTCAGCGAGAGATTTCTGGCAGTTGCGACTAAAGAATGGAGCCGAATTTTATGAGGAAATAAACAATCAAGATTTCTGGGCTAAGGCTGAAAACCCCGAGTTTATTACCGACGAAGAACTGTGGGCTTTAAGATATCGCCTTCGTCGCGAACTAATAGATTTCACTCGAGGTCGCCTGATTGATGCGCCCAAAACACGGGAGGGTGATTTCATCAATTATGACCACCTGCTGAAAGCAGACACCCTTACCATCGGTTTTGCACGACGTTTTGCCACCTATAAGCGTGCTCCTCTTATTTTTGATCAATTTGAGAAAGTCGTGAAACTTGCCAAGGATACCGAACGGCCCGTTCAGTTCATATTTGCAGGCAAGGCCCACCCCGCAGATGATGAGGGAAAACGTTTCATACAAAAAATCGCCCACCTATCGAAACAAACAGAACTGGCTGGCCATCTCGTTTTTATTGAAAACTATGACATTCAAATTGGACGTATGTTGGTTGGAGGGTGCGACGTCTGGCTCAATAACCCCAGAAGACCCTTGGAGGCTAGTGGTACAAGCGGGATGAAAACCGCCGCACACGGCGGCTTAAACTGCAGTATTATGGACGGCTGGTGGCGAGAGGTTTATGATGGTGAAAACGGATTCTCCATCGGTGAAGACGATCATCATAAAAACGTCGAGGATCAGGATAGGATTGATAGCGAGAACCTGTTCAAAGTTCTCTCCGAAGAAGTCATCCCAACGTTTTATAATCGAGATTCGAGTGGAATTCCAAGAGCTTGGATCAAGAAAATGCGCCACGCAATGGCAACAGTAACCCCTCAGTACAACACGTGGCGGATGGTTCAGGATTATTCACAAAAGTATTATCAAGGTTAAGCAACGTGCGGCGCGCCCTTTCAACAATGTCTCCTGACGACCTTCAAGAGTGGCTTCATTCAGCCGGTGAACCAAGCTATAGATCACAACAGATATTACATTGGACCCACCAGAACCGAGCAAAAGAGTGGGCTGAAATGTCTAATATTCCAACAAAACTTCAGGAACGTCTGGCTCTAGATTTTACTTTCAGCACTGTATTGCTAGAGCGAAAACAGGGTGCCTCAGGGAGGACGCAAAAGTTTCTCTGGAGGCTGGGCGATCACCATCTTGTTGAGAGTGTCCTAATCCCAGCGAGCATGTCGCTCTATGGGGAAACCAGAGACAGGCTTACGCTTTGCGTTTCCACACAAGTTGGATGTGCATATGGTTGTAATTTTTGCGCTAGCGGACTGGATGGCTTTAAACGAAACCTGGAGCCTGCAGAAATCGTGGATCAAGTACTCTCAGTGGAGCGAATGCAGCAGAGTAACAGGAATCGGGTAATAACAAATCTTGTAATAATGGGAATGGGTGAGCCTCTGGCTAATTACACAAACCTGATTCATGCGCTTAACCTCCTTAACGCCCAGTGGGGCGCGAACATTGGTGCACGTAAAATCACTATTTCCACCAGTGGCCTTGCTCCGCAGATCCGCCAACTCGCCAAGGAGCCTCATCAATACCGACTAGCCATTAGCCTGCACGGGGCCACAGATGAGGTTCGCGACAAGATCATGCCAATCAACAGGAAATACCCACTGAGTCAACTAATCAGTGCAGCCGAAGAGTACCAATCCTTAAAGAATGGCATGGTTACCCTAGAGTATATTCTAATAGCTGACCTAAATGACAGCCCTGAACAGGCACTTGCCTTAGCTGATATCGCCAATTACCTTCGAGCAAAGGTAAATTTGATTCCCTATAATAAAGTTAATGACTTCATATGGGAACGCCCGACGCAAACTGCCCAAGATGCTTTCATTCAAGAATTAGCACAACTTGGCGTACCTGTGACTCTCCGTCATGAAAAAGGCCACGATATCGATGCCGCTTGTGGGCAGTTAAGGTTACGTGCCAAAAACGAATTGGAAGCACAGGGAGAGTGAGCTGCAATATATAACATGATTGCTCTTGTTGATTATGGTGCTGGCAATGTGCGCAGCGTTCAAAAGGCTCTAATCGCAGCCGGGGGCGATGCTCAACTGGTAAGTGCTCCGGAAAAAGTGATGCGAGCTGATGCGGTTGTACTTCCCGGGGTTGGTGCTTTTGATGACTGCATTAACGCCATGCAACGCCAGGAACTTCTAGAGTCGATCCGAGAATTCATAACTTCAGGAAGGCCATTCCTTGGGATATGCGTTGGCTATCAGGCACTCTTCGAAAAAAGCGAGGAGTTCAACTCCAGCTCTTCAGGGATGGGGATTTTTCAAGGTAAAGTAGTCCGATTTAGTGGCGAGGAGATAAAAATCCCTCAAATCGGGTGGAATAAAGTGAATATTCAAAGACCCGAATGTCCCATATTTAGGGGGATTGCTACAAGCAGCCACTTTTATTTTGTCCATAGTTATTTTCCTGAGCCGAGGGACTCGTCTATTGTCGCATCGCGCACCACCTATGGAGTTGAGTTTTGCTCCGCAATTTGGGATGGCAACATTTTTGCCACTCAATTTCACCCGGAAAAAAGCCAAAAAGCCGGAATAACGCTACTGGCTAATTTTATTAATATATTGTAGTCACCCCGGCTCTTGCATCCGCCCTGTGACTGTTGGTAGAATCCCAACCCAATACTTATAGAATATGGCTTACGAACTACCTGATTTACCGTACCCGCATAACGCTCTGGAACCTCACATAGACTCCCAAACCATGGAAATACACCATGGCAAGCATCACGCAACATACATTGCCAAACTAAATGCCGCTCTTGAAGGGCATGACGATTTAATGGGTAAGAGCATTGAAGAACTGGTCCGCAATCTCGACTCCATTCCAGAAGACATCAGGGGCGCCGTCCGCAACAACGGCGGCGGCCACGCAAACCACTCGCTCTTTTGGTGCATCATGAATCCAGGCGGGGGAGGGGAACCCTCCGGGGCATTGGCCGAGGCCATCGAATCCGAACTGGGTGGTTTTGATGCTTTCAAGGACTCTTTTGAGGCAGCCGGAGCGACACGCTTCGGGAGTGGGTGGGCTTGGCTTTGCGTGAAAAGTGATGGCAGCCTGTGTGTTTGCAGCACCCCTAACCAGGACACTCCCCTTATGGAGGGTCGGACACCTATTCTGGGTTGTGATGTGTGGGAGCACGCCTATTACCTCAAGTACCAGAACCGCCGACCAGACTACCTAAAGGCATTTTGGAGCGTGGTTGACTGGGATGCAGTTGGGTCTAATTACGAGACAGCCAAAGGTTAGGCCCACTCAAAAGCTAATGGCTTAGGGGGTTATATTATTCTGCGCCTTTAACCGCTGCTGGCTTCGGGCGCTTACGGTACTTGTCGTAAAGCCTTGTATGACGACTCTTAAGGGCGACTTCTTTGCCTTCGATCCACATATGCTTTACATTCGTTCGTATATCAAAAATATCTCCATCTACCGCTATAAAAGTTGCCTCCTTGCCTGGGGTTAATGAGCCGAGCATTCCGTCAACCTCGAGAATTTGCGCCGGATTCAGGGTGATGCTTCTCAATGCAGCTTCCCTGGAAAGGCCATAGGCCATGGAACGGGCAGCCGCATACACTATATTCCGTATTTCAGTCGCCCCCCAGTTGCCCATGCGAACACTGTGTGAAACTTTCACCCCTGCCTTATTAAGAATACCAGCTGCTTTGAAATTTACATCGTGTGCATCTGTATCTCTCTGGGGCAGGCGGAAGACATTATCTAAAACCACCGGCACCTTCGATTTAGCCAGTTGATCGGCCACACGCCAGGCGTCCAGGCCAGATGCAATGATGATCCTGTATCCTCGTTTGTTGGCCCATTTTATTGCACTAGTGATTTGACGTTCATAATTTGCGTGAATCATTATGGGTTGTTTGTCATTGATTGCAGGCAGCATTGCCTCCCATGCAGGTACAATACGTAAATTCTTATCAGCCTTCCGGGCCTTGACATAAGCTTCAGCCTCGTCGAAGAAGCGGTCAATTTTTCTCAGTTTTTCCTCTCTTTTCCGGCCCTGTTCCTTTGGTGACTTGTATTTTTCTGGATCGCGCAACGATTCCTTCGGCCTAGTGTTTATGGACAATGTTGGCCACCAAATATGAAGGGCTGCGCGGGCCTTCACAGTCATATCCTCCACCCCCCAACCTGTTGTTTTAATTAGGCCTGAGGTGCCGTTTACGATTCCGCCCATTGGAGCAACCAGAACATGTGTAAACCCATTAGCACGGGCCACTGGGATCAATTCAGAGTCTGGATTAACCGAAACCCATGCCTCCACGTCTGGAGTGAAGTCGCCTACCTCAGTGGTATCTTGCGTTGCGCGCACGGAATTGATTTCAGTCAAACCCAGAGAAGTGGCCGGAGCAATTAGCCCGGGATAAAGATGAAGCTTCCCGAGATCCCTTTTCAGCGTGCCGACCGGGGGTTTGATTTCCGTGCCAACTTTTAAGATTCGGCCATCCTTCACTAGCATTTGACCATTCCTGATGCTGGGCTGATCTGCTGTGTGGATCATGGCACACTCATAAAGAATGAGTTCTGCCTGGGCCGCCAATGTAATCCCGAATAATAACAACAATTCTTTCATGGCTTTTCCTTCCTGCACTGATAGCAATTATTAAGTGAATGTGACATCTCCATCGCTCGACGAAAGAAAGCGGCACGTGCAGAGGCACTTGCCTGCCCCTTGCCCTCCTTTTCCCTAGCCTTTAATAAAAGATTCGTGCGCTCAAGAGCGATTAACCTTGAACGCTTGGCATCGTAACTGCGGCTGTAATACTGTATGCCCTCAATCCAGGTTTCCTCACAGAGTGTCTGTGTGCTTAACGGGTGACCTGTCCAGATAACAAAATCCGCATGCTTGCCCACCTCAAGTGACCCCACCCATTTATCAATCTTGAGCTGCTTGGCGGGGTTAAGGGTCACGAATTTCAACGCGTCCTCCTCTGTAGTGCCACCATACTTAACCGCCTTCGCTGCCTCCAGATTCATCCTACGAGCTAAGTCCGATGAGTCTGAATTGAAACTAACCACCGCTCCTCGTTCATGGAGTAACGATCCATTGTAAGGAATAGCATCATATACCTCGAATTTATAAGCCCACCAGTCAGAAAAGCTCGAAGCGCCTGCTCCATGGGCGGCGATCTCGTCAGCAATTTTATAACCCTCCAGAACGTGCTGCAAGGTGCCGACCTGAATCCCAAATCGCTCCATTGTGCGGATGAATACCAGCATTTCATCCTGTCGATATGAATGACAATGAATCAGGCGATCTCCTTTCAGTATTTGACCTAATGCTTCCAGTTCCAGGTTTCGTCGCACTGGCGGCAAGCTCTCATCCCTGAGTTTGAGTTGCTCAAGATATTGGCGCGCAGCTGTAAACCGATTAATGAAGAATGTCTTCACCCCCATCCGTGTCTGAGGAAATCGAGTTTTCTTTTCATCACCCCAATTGGATTGTTTTACATTTTCACCGAGGGCAAATTTAATCCCGAGTGGAGCTTCCTTGAAAACCAAATCATCAGGCAGTTCACCGTGTCTTAATTTTATGACGGCGTTTTGCCCTCCAATAGGATTAGCCGAACCATGGAGAAGATTGGCGACGGTGAGTCCACCCGCCAATTGGCGGTATATATTTTCTGTTTCAGAATTCACTACGTCAGAAATCCGAACCATAGCTGAAGAAGGAAGAGTCCCTTCATTGACTCCACCCAGGATCATACTGTGATTGTGGCAGTCAATTAACCCCGGGGTAATATGCTTCCCGGTTCCATCAATTAAAACTGTGTCAGGTTCGGTGACGGGGCCAATCACATCTCCGATCGCACTTACGCGGCCATTTGTAATTCGCATACTAGAATTTGTAATTACACCTGAAGGGCCGCAGGTCCATATTGTCGCGTTTCTGATTATTATGTTCTTAGGCGTCCCAAGTGCCCCACGGTAATCGCCCGGCGTCATTGCAACGCGCGGTTTATGCTTCCTTTTTGGTGCTTCGGGCTTTCCCTCCTCTTTCTTATCTGGTTTCGGCGTGTTAACCGGATAATTCCTGCCTTCAATCCAAACTGAAGAAACCGGGTTGCCAGGCTCAAACCAGCTGCCACCATCGACTACAGTCAAATTAGCCACTCGACCCTTTTCTATAGTGCCAAGAAAACTTGAGGACTTTGTCAGTTTAGCGGGTATTGTAGTCAACCCGGCAAGAGCGGTCTCCTCCCTCAATCCACGATCAATGGCACGGCGAATATTCTTACGAAAATCCTTGTGATCTGAAAGTCCGTGCAGTGTTAGGGCCACATCCCTGTTGCCCTTCGCTAAAAGAGCTGGCACTTCAGGTGCCCAGTCCCAAGTGCGCAACTCATCCAGAGACACCTCCTTCCAATCCTCCTCGTCGGGCAATTCGGGAATTGCAG
>CAZAIZ010000006.1:0-20381 GCA_964485275.1 uncultured Pedosphaera sp. | reverse complement strand
TCATTTCAGATGACCTGTCTTGCAAGCATGAAGGAATAGCTTCAGATAATTGCAGGCTATGAAATTCAAACTGATTTTTATTGAATAAAGATTGAAAAGAATCAATAGGTACGGATCTCCGGTCCAAAGGCTGGTTTCTAGAGCCGGCCCAACAAACCCCAATTTTTTTAAATTCTTTGGTTTGGTCGGTTTCTTCGGTTGGGATGTAAGGGGAAATATTAGGGATTGTTTCGAGAGAATCATTGAATACACCCGGTAAACTCATTAGTGGCAAGTGAAGGTCAAATTTGTCTGCATCAGGTTTATTGGTGACTACATCATCGACTTGGCTGAGTCCCGCCACGAGGCTAGCCAGGGAAGGGGGTACCCATACCAAGATTTGCCTTACGCGTTCAGATACTCTTGGGATATAACGTATCATTTGGAGAGTGTCCCCAAACCCCTGCTCGGCATGAAGAAGGAGAGATTTATCCTGGTATTCTTCGCCTTGCCATCGTGGTTTTTTGAAGCCAGGGTCCGGAGTGTTGCGATTTGGTAAAGAGAACCGGCATTCATAGTCGGACCAGGCATCTGGAAAATCACCGACAAGGGCACGGATGTAGAAACGTTGCCAGAGGTTTTCCGGATCTTTCGGATCTATCTCCAGAGCTCGTTCAAAACAATGATGGGCTGCTGGCAGTAATCCGTAGTCGAGCTGCGCCATGCCAAGATATCGGACCGCCTTTGCGTTCTCTGGAAGGAGCGCAACTACTTTTTGATGGGCTGCAATAGCTTCCGGAAGATTATCCAAGTGTTCGTAAGCGAGGGCAATATTCTGCCAAACCTCGGGATACTCAGGGTGTGATCTGATTGCTCTAAGCCAGTATTCGATGGCCTTAACATAATCGTTTTCAGCCTGCCATGTGTGTCCTAAAGCATCTAGAACTTGGGGGTTTTCAGGTTGTTTGGAAAGTATGCGTTCAAGGTATTCGCGGGATTTACTCCATTGGCTTCTTTGCTGAAGGAGCAGGGCTTTTTCCATAAGTACCGGGATAGATAGGGGATGAAGTCCCAAGGCTTCGGTAAGGAATTGGTCGGCCTCATCAAGGCGGTTTTCCAGGCGGGCACCCTTAATCTGATGAAGGAGAAATTGGAGTTCAGTCTGTTTTTCAGCAGACATGGGCGGGTTTTAACAGAAGCTGGGTTCGGGATCAATCAATCGCCACACCACTCTCAGAATACTCTTTGAGCTTATTGCGCAGAGTCCGGATGTTGATGTCCAATACCTCGGCGGTTCTACTCCGGTTTCCCTCGTGCTTTGCTAGTGTGGATATGATATGCTGTTTTTCTAGTTCGGCCAGTGTCATCAGATCATCGGTATGTTGTTGGGCTGCGACAGCTGCAGAGGCCTCCGGGGTAAGGGTACTTTCAATCGGTCCGCTGGGGGCATCTCCCGCCCCGGCTTGAGGAGGTGAGGTTAATCCGAGTTGTTCGGGATGGATTTGGCCATCTTCTCCACATAGGATAACAGCCCGCTCAATTACGTTTTGCAACTCGCGGATGTTGCCGGGCCACGCGTGAGAAGTAAGTGCTTGAAGGGCATCGGGAGTGAGCCCTTTAACAGGGACCCCGTAGTTGCGAATAAACCTTTGTGTGAATGCCTCAGCAAGCAGGGCAACGTCACCCTCTCTATCGCGTAATGGGGGCATATGTATAGGATAGACATTCAGTCGAAAATAAAGGTCCTGCCGGAATTCATTTTTCTCCACACTTTGCTCCAGTTTCCGGTTTGTTGCAGCGACTACACGTACATCGACTGGAATGGGACGGTTGCCTCCAACACGCTCGATTTCTCTTTCCTGAAGCACTCTTAGAAGTTTGCTTTGAAGCGGGAGAGCCATTTCACTAATTTCATCGAGGAAAATTGTACCTCCGTGGGCCAGCTCGAAACGTCCTTCACGCTTGTTAGTGGCACCAGTAAATGAGCCTTTTTCGTGCCCGAAAAGTTCGCTTTCCACGAGGTTTTCTGGCAAGGCGGCACAGTTGAGGGTGATGAAAGGCCCGTCCTTGCGCTGTGAATTTCTATGCAAAGCCCTCGCGACGAGTTCTTTTCCGGTGCCGTTTTCTCCCTGAATGAGGACGGTGGCATCCGTTGGAGCTCCTCGTCGGATTACCTTGCGCAGTTGTTCTGTAGCTGTGGAAATGCCCAGGATTTCATTGTCTGTATCCTCGCCTGCCTGTTGTGTGAGGAACTGATTGACATTTTGTACATGTGCGAATTGGACCGTTTTATGCAAAATAATTTCCACCTGCTCATTGGAGAAAGGTTTGATCAGGTAATCGAATGCCCCTTCGTTCATGCAGTGCATGGCTGTATTCACGGTGCCTTCAGATCCCATCATGACAACCATGGGCTTGGAGGGCCTCAGGTTGACTTCCTCCAAAAACCCTGAACCTTCGCCATCAGGCAAGGTTTCATCCAAAAGCATCAGATCAAAATTGCCTTTTCCAAGGTAGTCATGGGCTTCCTGAATGGTGCCGCATTCTGCTACATCGATCCGTTTCTTGCGAAGGAATTGGGAGACCTGTTTACGCAGGAATTCCTCCTGAGCGACCATGATGACTTTCTCGACGGGCATGCCTTATGACTTATCCTTATATATCTTTGCGACTAGGTTGGGGTTTTGGCGTTCAGCGGGAGGCAGATGCCCGGGGGGCACCAGTTTGTTTCGGAGCATCAGTTGTTCATTTTCTCGGTCAAGTGATACGATTTTCATAATGAGATCGGTGCACTGCTTAAGACGCTGCCCAATCTCTGGCATGGTTTGTTTTTGGGGTTTACTCAAGGCATTCCAGGCATCTTTATGCGCAGTAATTTCACCTTGCGCACTTGTTAGTTTTTCCAACATGTCCTGACGGCTATTTTGTAATTTTGTGAGATCTTCCACCTGATTGATCTTAAGGCTTTGATGTTCCTGATGAACATCCGCAAGGATTTCATCACACAAATTAATGTGGGCCTGTAAGGCATGGGCAAGGGCCACCAGTTCCTCGTGAGAGGAATTGACGTCGCCTGCGTAATGAGAGTCAGGGGGGAAGCTCATTGCTCAGTGGGGTAATTAATGCTTTAGATTAAAGGCCTTTATTTTTGCCCGTCTTTTTTTTGTTGTAATTCTTGTGTTAAGCCATCCTGTTTAACCTTTGTCATGAATTGCACGACCTTAAGGGTGGCGCTTAGATCTTGGGTGTGCATTTCACAAATGCGCCTGATTTCTTTGTAGGTCTCTATGGCTTCCTTTTTTTGATCAAGACGTTCCTGGCACCAAGCGATTTGCTGCCGAAGCATAATTTGGCTGCGGTAGCTCTGGTCATACTTCAGGGCTTGTTTGTAGCCATTGATCGCCATTTTTAGATTCTGTGGCAGCACGTGCTTGGGACTTTCAAGGATTTCCGTTGGGAGGATTCCTTTTTCTTCATCGCTTTTGAGGTTGGTCCTGATCCAATCCTCGAGCTCAAGACTGCCTTTTCCGTAGCCTCCAGAAAGCGATACCAGTCTGCTCTCTTTATCTTGAAGTGGCGGGGTTCCCCAGTGTTTTGGGTAAACCTTGGGATTTAAGGGTTTTTGGAGTATAAAGGTACTATCAGTGGGCTGAAGAGCTGTTGCTGTCGCTTGGGCTTCAACTGCCTCGGAGAACAACAGATTTGCTACATCGATCATTACACGGACACGAGTGGCCAGCCATGCCTGCTGAAATTCGGGAGGGGTGGATTCATCATCCAGTAATATTTGCATGTCGCGTTGAACGTGCAGGGCATTGCCAAGAGCTTTATTGGCTGCGATTTGGTAATAGCGGATTTCTCCATCATGACCAAGGTTTGACTCAGTTTCATCGTTAGATTCAATGAATTGGTCGGCATGATTCTTCAGTAACGTCGAATTTTTGGTTCGATCTTGCTCAATTACAGTAATTTCACCCAGAATCCGTTTCCTTTCTTTTTCCAATAGATTTCGACTCAGATAGGTAGTTGGTGAATCCGGATTTTGCGATGCACTGGAGCTCCGTAATTCCGCTAGTTCTCGCTCCTTGCGTCGGATTTCGGTGCGAGCGTATTCATCGGATTTAAACAGGGCTCGTAGTAGTTTGAGCCGAACTTGCGGGTTATCTAACTGCTTTTCGTCATCTAACTTTTCCTCATCGGATTGTAGTAAACGCGTGTATAGGTCTATTGCTTCGTTAATGTTCTCACGATTCTCCGCGTCCTCCCAGTAGGTGTTAGCAATCTGGCTTCTGGCGACCAGAGCAATGCGACTGAAACGGATCAAATTATTGATTTTTTGTTTAGTGGCCCCGGTGAGCACGTCGTAATAGGCCGAAACAGCCCTCTTGGACGAACCGGCTTGCCTATGAATCCAAGCCTGCCGCAGGAGAATCTCCGGAAGATAGGGGTCCGGGGCCGGAGTATTGCCGCCAATGCCTGTTTCCTTGAGTGGAGAATTGTTGTTTTCAATGCCCGTATTATTAAGTTGCTGTGCGCCGCGATTTAACCCCTCGGTTCGGTATATATATTCAGACCAAAAATGGAGGGCTAAATTATAGTTTTCAATAACCGGATCCTTTCCAGAGGTCCCCTTGTTATTAATGCTTGTCGTCAGTTTTTCGGCCTCTGTTCGCAGGCGTTTGGCATAGTCATCAAGGGTAATATATTGGCCAAACAAATCAGCATATTCTATTTGCAGTTTTTCATCGTTTGGAACCAGGATGTTCTTAGTGCTTTCATCATATTCTTTGAAATTGTTATATGTCTTGGTAATACTCCAATCCTCAACTTTGGAGACATGGAAGATCTTTACTGTTTGCCCCATTATTTGGGTTGCCTCTTCTAACGCTTTCTCCTTTTCCGCCAGGTTCGTTTTTTGAGCTCTAGATTTGGCTTGCTTTAGAGTGGTTTTCATTTGAGCTATTTCTTCGCGGAGGTGATGAACCTTCCGATGCCCAAATTGTTGATCAGTACGTTTTCCAATCAGTGAGTCCATTTTATTTAGGGCTAGCCACGCATGGCGTTCGTATTTACGCGCTTCTTCGCGTTTCATTTCAGCCCGGAAAATTTGTTCCTGACGTGAAGCCTGCAGCTCGGTGGCTTTATGCTCATAGAAGCGTGCCAAATAAATCACAGCTTGGCGTTTGGCGTCCAACTTGACGGCTTCTGAGGCATCTGAATCAATGATCTTTTGTAGGTTTTTGATTTGGTTCGCTATGGTATCTGAATCCAGAATCTTGGAAGACAGTTGAAGATTACCTGTGTTTTGTTTTTTACCCTGAAAAAATTTCACTGCCTGGCGGTTGGCGTTTAATAGCGGCTTTGGAGTAATCTTAAACCGAATGTTGCTGTCATTTACTTTAAATAGCTCTATGAAATCATCCCGATTATCGCTGAGTTGCCAGCTTGAGGTCCCTTTCCCATCGAGAAGCTGTTCCCACTTTAACTTGTGGGTGTGGATTTGGCCCTTATGGGTTGAATGAAAATGGGCTTCAGCCATTGTATCGGAAGAGAGATTAATCTTCGATACGGTGCCGCGGGCTCGGTGGAGTACCGTAATTACCGGGATATTGTCCGGATCTCCGTCACGAGCCCAAAACTTCCAAGTGACAATCTGAGCTGAATTTTGATGGAGTTTGAGTAGGCCATCTTTCATGTTCCACGCTGGATCGGTAACGTTTTCACTGGAAGTGGGGCTGCCGGCAAGTGTTCCCTTGGCTCCTTCCAAGGCGTAGTAATTGGCTTCGAACTGCAGATCCCTGTTCTTATTGGATGTAGGCGGATTGTAGCTCATATTCTGCTTGGAAATAATTCTTCGACCGCCATTGATAATCAAGTGAGCCCCCACGCGCAGCCCCTTTTTAAGCCGTTCAACGGTTTCATCTCGCATGGGCTTTGTTTCAGGCGAATTGAGATTGTGTGGCACCTGGTCCCATTCGAGGGTCATGGTGCTTCCGGAAATTTCCTCGACAATCAGCTTTACTCGTAACCGCGTTTTCCCGTCAGGAAACATTTCAGAAGGCGGTGCCTCGGGTTGGATTTGCCGAATGACGGCCTTCTTGCCATCCACAATCAAGCCGGTTCCAGGGGTAAGTTCCTGCCAGGGATTTGTAATATGGGTGAGCCTTCGGGCAATGACGATAGGGTCCTCTGCCTGTAATTGGCCAATGGGATTAAACACTCGTGTCACAGTGATGTCGCCAAGAGTGAGGCCATATTCTTCGAGTGGGGTCGGCACACTGGCTATGCCCCAGTCAAACGATTTTTTGGGTGAACTAGGTGCGGCTGCCTGCAGAAGTGCCCCGCCTAAAAATAGAAAACCGGTGAATATTTTGATGGCTTTCATGGTTATTTGATCTGATAGGTCGTACTGCCGCCTCGCTGCAACAGCGGATTCATGGAGGGCAGGGTAAAGAGTGAGTTTCCATTCAGTCGGATACGGCTTTGGTAGGTGCCATTGGAATCAGCATCGAAGTAACGGAGTATTTCCGGGTTCAAAAAGGCATTTTGAGGGGACTGCGTCGAACTAGCCGGATTGCCTGAATAGCCGGATAAAGCTGGAGAAACAAAGGTGGGTCGTGCCTGTATGGTGAAGGTTCGGATTGGAGCCACGCGCCTCGCAGGGATTGTGGGTGCCTGTACGGGCATTTGGGCTTCGCCATTTGCTGGATTCAAAGGTTGCGCGGGCACCTGTGCTCTCAGTGGCAGCGGTTGCGGGTCATGTGTGATTGGGAGGGCTGGTAGTGCATAAGCGGGCGGACGCAGTCTTGGAGCTTTGCGAATCGAAAATGGCGCGCCAGCATTCAAATAGCCGTATTCGGCAGGGGCACGTGTTGGGTCTAGTATGCGTCTGAGAAAACCTGAACTGGTTTTTTCTTGAGCGGGCAGCTCGAAGGGCAGGGCAAGTAACCCTATGAAGTACAAAGCAGTTAAGGTATTATGGTTCATCATATGATTCCTTCGTACAACGAGCTGGGGGGAGGGGTAACCGGAGAAACTTGACCTCCTCGGCCATAGGTTCCAGCAGCCGCACTGGCGCTTGGAAACATATTCTTCATAATGACCTGCATGAGATCCAGGGATCGCTTTAGGAGCATGTGGTTTTGCCTGAGCCACTTTTGAATGTTGTGCAACATCTGGTTAATCTCCTGAACAAGAGCGTCCAGTAACGGTTGTACTTCTGCTGGAAGTGCCTCTGTCATCTGGCGAAAAGTTGTTTCTTCAGTGCCTCCCAATACGCTTACGAGTTGTTGGCGGCAGACTTCGCGCTGGTTTCGGGCGTGAGCGACACGCTCCATTTGCTCATTCACCATGTTCAGATTAACCAATAGATCATTAGCGGCACGATTAATGATCAGTTCCTGCTGCTCCTGCATCAGGGCCAACACCTCACCATATTGGGTGAGTTCTTCGCGCAAGGCTGCAATCAGGTTGTTGAGTTCCTCATTCATCTATGCTCAGCGGGGTTCTTGGGGCTCGCTTCAATTTCCCTTGCAAGGTTGCGTGGCATTAACTGCTGTCTGAAGGCTTGGGCCAGGCCAAATTCTCCTGATTGGCTTATTGTCTCGGCCAGTGTGTTGGTGATCATATCCTGATATATACTCTTCTGGGCCGGGTTCATGCCTTCATCTTGGCTCAGCATAGGTTTGGTTGCCTCATTGAGAAACTGTCGTAACAGGATGGCCTCAAATTGTTGTGCCACCTCACCAATTTTCTCGGCCTCGGTCAACTTATTGTTCTGCGCGAGATTTTCCACCGCGAGGTGATTTGCGCTCATCGTTGCCATTTGGATTGGGACGGCCATAATAAGTAGTTAATTTCGTTTATCTAAGATAATCCAATAAAGAGGTTTTTAGCAATGTGCTTCCGGATTGAAGTGCAGCTGTATAAGCGTTTTGAATTTCGTTCAGGCGTACCAGCGTGTCGGCCAAATCCACGTCAACTTCATTGGACACCAATGGTTCGATGGCTGAAATCTGCTGTTTGGTTATCGATTCGGAAGTTTCCAATCGAGATAGGGTTGCGCCAATACTGCTGAAATGGTCAACAAAGTTAAGCTCGCTCTTATCAAGATTGCCGATAACCGTGTCCTTAATGTTTGCCAGTGCGGCAGCTATGTCATCTTTGGAGGAGGTATCACTAGCGGCAGTGGTGAGGTTGTCGCGTAGAGATATCAGGCTGGCGATAAAATCGGTGCCGGAAGCATCAGTTTTCAGCACGCCATTGCCTCCCTCTGCAGAATGGTTGGCATTGACTGAAGCATGCGGAGCGATATCAACTTTTGATGAAGAGGTGTTGCCACCGAAAGCTACGGCCGTGATCCGGTCTTCAGTACGAGTAACAGAGTAGGCTTGTGTTTTGCCCTTGGTGCCCGAGAAAATATAAATATCACGATGTTTAGAGTTGGCCAATCGCACCGTCTCTTCCAGCAGTTGATCCACCTCTTTAGCATAGGCTGAAAGACTGCTGGAACCTTTCGTTCCGTCCGCCATGACTGCAATTTCCGAAGCTCGATCACTTAATTTCTTGAGCCCTTGAACCGTGGAATACACCACATTGACATTCTCGCGGAGGGTGGAAATATTGTCGTGATACTGTTTGAGTTGACCTTGTTCATTACGCAGGTCAAGAACCCTGCGCATGGCAGTGGGATCATCACTTGCGGAGGTGATTCTTTGGCCGGTTGAGACCTGCTGCTGCAGGCGTAATTGACGTTCGGCCAGCATGCTGATGTTATGCCTGAGGTCATTAGTGAAACTATTAGTTGTAACGCGCATATGCCAATTATCGGGTCAAATTAAGGACATCTCTCATGAGGCCGTCCATTGTGGTGAGCAGTTTGGCTGAGGCTTGAAAAGCACGTTGGTAAACAACTAAATTAGTGACTTCCTCATCAACAGAAACACCCATGATGGATTCACGTTGTTTCTCCAGCATCTTTTGTACGGTTCGTTGATCCTCTAGCTGTGATGTGGTAAGAGAAATATCCTGTCCGAACCGGCTGATGGTATTTGTATAATGCTCGCTAAACGTCATGCCGTTAAGGCCCGCTAGAGTTGTTGTGCTTAAGGCGGCAATAGAACGAAGAACGTCGTTGTTGCCAGATTCTGTGGCTGAACTGGAGCCCTGTAGCTGTCTTGGATCAGAGATGATACTGGCATTAACCCCCATATCTGCTGCTCCGGTTCCGGTAAAAAGATCTTGTCCAGTATTTCCGTCGAGGTCGTAACCGCTTCGATGTAATGTGTTGACCTCGCCAATTAGTTGGGTTGCCAGGGTGTTTACTTTGGTCTTGAGATCCACGATTGAGGAGTCCCGGGCATCAATCAGGCCCTTCAAATGGCCTGATTTCAGGCCTATTACGCTGCCTGAATTGTGTGCGGCCAAAAAATGCATGCCATTGGAATCGGTATGAATCTCAGCGGAATTGGTCAGGACATTATCGGTGATCATTTGGACGCCATCTACAAAGACGCTTAGTTCGCCATCATCGTTTGTAGTGGCCGATATATTCACAATCTCCGCAAGCTTTTCCAGACTGGCCTGCAGTGAATCGCGCACTTCATTGGCACTTCCCTCTACAATTTCAATGTTGCCGAGATTTATCGCGATGTCCGCGACCGCCTTCAATTGGGAGTTTGCGGTGCCGACAAGGTCTTCCACCTCAGCATTAACCGAGGTGCGCAAGTCACCCAGTCTTCGGTCAATGGTATTGAATTTGTCAGAAATTTTCTGCGCATTGAAAACCACTGTTTGGCGTTCGGCGGTTGAAGTAGGCGATACACTCAGGGATTGAAATGAATTGAATAATTCGGTCATTCCTTGCGCAATGCCATAGGCGCTACTGTTAGGGTCAATGGATTGATTGTCGATCGTTTGCCCCAGATTCGCTTCTGCGCGTCGGAGATAGCCCTGTTTGGCGTCCAAATATTCAGTGATGCTCTTTTCAGACGTTATGGTTTTGTCCAAAACTCTGTCACGCAATTGTTCCAAACGTGCGACTTCGGCACCGGACCCCTGAGGCCCCTTTTCGGTTGGGATGGTTACGGCCGAATTTAGCTTAATTCGCTGCCGCGCATAAGCTGGGTTAGCGGCATTAGCGAGGTTGTTACCGGAAACTTCGGCACCAGTACGGGCAACGCGCATTGCGTTGCGCGCCATTTCCATTGTGCCCATGATTCCGAGTCCCATAATAACTCCTATTAAATTATAAGTAAGGTGGCTACTTAATGATTAGTTCAGCTTGTAGTGCTTCTGCTGCCTTCAGCATGTGAAAAATTGTCATCATATCTCGTGGAGTGGCTCCCAGACTGTTCAGTGCCTGGGATACCTCCTGTACAGTTGGCAGTTCGGGGAAAACATTCAGTCCTCCCCCCGCTTCGGTTACTTTTGCAACGTCTGCGGGCACGAGAGCCGTTGTGCCCGCCTGTGCTAATGGTCCGGGCTGAATGGCTTCCTTGCCTTTGTTGACGGCCAAATAGATATTACCGTGTGCGATGGCGCAGCTGAGAACCTTGACCCGGGAGGTTGCTACAATTGTTCCAGTACGTTCATTCATTACCACTCTCGCCTTGGAATCGGGGACTACGGTGATTGCTTGCAACTGCGCAATGAAATCAATTGGTGCGGCCCGAAATTGATCAGGGATATTTACCCGGACACTATTTCCATCCTTGGCGGCAGCAAACCAACCCTGACCTCCGAGTCTTTGAGATTGGCTGCGAATAGATTCGGCCATGCGGGCGGCAAGGGTGAAGTCAGTTGCATTAAGAATAATGTTGATTTGACCATCCCTCACCAGGCTAACCTGAACTTCCTTCTCCACCAGAGCTCCGCCAATCAAAGAACCGGCAGTGGGATGATTTTTTGTTACTGCGGCGTCATCTGTTCCAAGCTTAAAAGCGTTATTGTTTACCGGGCCTTGTGCCACGGCGTATACGCGTCCATCGGCTCCCACTAGGGGGGTTTGAATCAATGCTCCTCCGGTCAATGAAGTGGCGTCACCCATCGACATCACGTTGACATCAATCCTTGAACCACTCTTGGCGAAGGCGGGGAGGTTGGCGGTGACCATGACGGCGGCTGCATTCTTTGAAGAAACAGATGTAGCGGGTACTGTTAATCCATATTGTTGCAGCATATTGGCAAGGGCCTGTTTTGAATAGACAGTATCCTTGTCTCCTGTGTTATTGAGACCCAACACTACACCGAAACCCGTTAGTTGGTTTGCTCGCGCACCTTCGATAAATCCCAGATCCTTTATTCGTACTCCCCCGCCTACAGTATTAGCTCGTAAAGGGCTAATCGGCATCAGGGAGGCCCCCGGATTGACTGAGGGTGGGACTATGGTCGCCTGGCTCCAAGCAAGAGAGGGAATCAGGCCGACTAAAAAAATGATCCTTTTAATTTCCATAATGAAATAACTTAGCTTCTGGTTAAAACGGGCTAATCTTGTCCCAAAACTTCATGAGCCAACCTTTGTTTTGTGCTCCGGAAATGACTCCGGAGGACAAATATCGGATGTTCATATCTGCAATTTGATAACTAAACACGCTGTTGTCTGCTGCAATATCGTCCGCCCTCACAGTACCGCGTAGAATAATGGTTTGAGTTTCGCCTCCGTAAGCCGATTGACGAATCCCTTCCACCAGTAAATTTCTGTTGGGCAGTACATCAGCTACACGCACGGCAAATCGGGTTGTTAGACTGTCAGAATTATCAATCGAACCTGATCCCCCATGTTTGGTTGCGTTGGCAAACTTCATGGCAGGGAATGCTCCCTTGTGGTGAAAGAGCTGGCTGCCGTTGGTTGGGTTGGTTGTGGTGAAAAACAAGTTGGAGATGCTGGCATCAACATCAGACTTCCGTTCGGTTGATGTTTTGCCATCTCGTTTGGCAGCATTACTTTCCTGTACCCGAACATTCAAAATGTCACCGACAAAACGCGCTTTCTTGTCGGCAACCGGAGCACGGCCAATATCGTCTTTCCACAGGGAATCGGCGGCTAGGTAGCCGGTAACCATAAGGCAGGTGACAAGTAAAATAGTTCTGGTCATACTAATAATTAACCTTTACCTCGCGGTTGTTAATGACTTTTCCGCGAATTTCTTTGGACGAGCTTGTATTGCGGAGTCGGATCACATCGCCGGGGGCTCCATCTTCAAGGGCAATTGCCCGTAAGCGGATTTCCAGTGTTTTGTGTTGCAAGACTGCTTCAACTGTCTGATTCCGTAAAATCGCGGGTGTACGGCGCAAGTGTCTTTCCTGGATCACGGTGCCGGCTGAAACCGTCGTGACGAATTGTAACGTTTGATCCGGTTTGCCGGTCCAAACTCCGTCGCGAAGATTGATGACATCCGTTTTCTTTTGGATTAATTTGGCTTCCCCTAAGGTCTTGCCCCGTTGGGCAAATTTTTGCGCGATCCATACAGGCTGAATTAACTGAGCTCTAAAATAGCTTGTATGTGTTCCAGAAGTTAATCCGTCTGCCAGCACAGTATATTGTGCTTTCATAAAGGAAGTTGGGCGAGCGTAGGGCTGTGTAATGAGCTTGATGGTGATATTGGCTGTGTCTTTGGGAACGAAAACTGGATTCATTGCACGAGAAGGCTCCAAAACGAGCTTTCCCTGATCGATTTCAAGCGACTTGGATAGTGCTTCAGCAATTAGAGGAATGAGTTTGGTTGCTGGAACCTCGCGCATGTCCGTGGCTCCGTAAGAGCTCATTGAACCAGCCAAAAGTAATATGCAGGTCAGATTTTTCATTTTGCTCTAGTTAATCAGGGTTAGCCGCGCAATCGGTTGCTCATGCTCATCATTTCATCGGCTGCCTGAATGGCCTTGGAGTTTATTTCGTATGCACGTTGGGCTTTAATAAGGTTTACCATTTCTTCGACCACCTTAACGTTGGATAGTTCAAGGTATCCTTGTTGTACCGTGCCCATGCCTGCATTTCCAGGTTCCCCGGTTTGTTCCACACCCGAAGAGGGTGTCTCCCGGTAAAGATTGGACCCGATATTCTCCAAACCAGCAGGATTGGAAAAACGGGAGAGTACCAAGTTGCCAGCAGTAGTCGTTGTGCCTGCTTGCGTCAACGAGACCACCCCTTGTGAACTAATTGAGACATTCGTTGCTTCAGCGCTAATGGTGACCCCTGCAAAACTAGTCACTGGCAAACCATCGCTAGTAACAATATTACCCGTGCTATTCAGTTTAAAACCACCATCGCGAGTAAAAGCGTTAGTTCCGTCGGGTAATGTCACTTTGAAAAACCCATTACCGTGAATGGCTAAATCCATTTTTTCACCGGTATTCATAATCTCGCCTGCAGTAAATATTTTAGCCGTGGAAACAGCCCGAGAGCCGTGGCCCACCTGCAAAGAAGTTGGCACCATATTGCCCGCTCCTGATTCAGCGCCGGCAGCCCGGTTGGTTTGGTATAGCAGGTCCTGAAACTCGATCTTGGATTTCTTGAAACCGGTTGTGTTAACATTCGCCAGGTTATTGGCGATTACATCCAGATTCATCTGTTGGGACTGCATGCCCGAGGCTGAGGAATAGAGAGCGCGTAACATGATTCGTGTTTATTGAGTGTTTCCGAGTTGTTGGATCATTTTCCCCATGTTCTCGTCATGGATTTTCATTATCCGTTGGTTGGCTTCAAAATGTCGCAAGGTAGTCATTAGTTCGCCCATTTCATGGGTGGGCGTGGTGTTCGATCCCTCCAGAAAACCCTGAACTACGCGTGTGTCCCTTGAGTTAGTCGGAATTGGAGTACCTGAATTGGCATCGAAGTACACGGAGTTGAGGCGTTTGAGTTTTTGTAAATCTTCCTTGCTAAAAGTCATGATCTCCAGCTTGCCCAATGGGGCTCCTCCCTGACTCAGATTTCCTTCGGTATCGATTGATATAGGTTTAGGATTATCGGGGTCGACATTAATGTCAGCTCCCCCGGAATTTCGCAGAGGATACCCTTCCTTGGTAACCAGTTTGCCGGCGTTGGTTATGTGAAATGAACCGTCGCGAGTGAACACGGTGCCATGAGGACCGTTCACTGCAAAAAACCCCGGACCGTCGAGAGAAACATTTTTGTAATCACGGGTGGGCATCAGAGTACCCTGTTGGAAATCAATATATCCAGTGATACGCGGAAACATGAAGCGAATCTCTGTTTTGTCAGCCTGCTTTAGTGCGTCATTAAACATTTCGGCATTAACCGAATGGAATCCTACCCGGTTACGCTTAAAAGCGGCATTGCTGGACGAAGAAAGATTCTCGGCGATTACGTCCTGACGGTGAAGAGACCCTTCTAATGCTGCGGCTGCTTGGTACAGACTTACATTCATTCGTGCACAACACAGCAATTAGTATGCCATGCATTTGAATATAAATTGGTCCTATAACAGGGAAAAACGGCCTGATTATGGCCTTTTAGGAATAGGAGTGCCAGTATGACTGGCCTTCTTGAGCTCCATAAGTCCGATTGACTTTACGCATGTTATTGAGCGATCGATCTTCGGATTGTATTTGATTACGCACAATAGCCATCTCAGATTTGAGAAGCTGCTGATTATGTTCGGTAATCGTGATCAGTTCACCTACAATCTGTTTGTCTGCTTCTGGGAAGTCGTCGCTTTCATAGTCGCCAAGCAAATCCTTGATCCTATTTTTCTGGTCAAGCAACTCATTGAGCAACGTCCAGTCTCGACCCAGAATAGCCTCGGATTCCCGCTTGGAGAGTCTCTTCCACTCCTGTAGTAAAATGGTTGTTGAAGTGTTCACTTGTCACCCCAAAAGAGACAGGCCCGATGCTTCTGGATTGCCGTCAGGTGTGGTGGTTGTATATGATTGAGAGGCAGTGGTGTTCGGTTTGAAATTGTTAGTTTGCCCTGCCTTGGCTTGTTGTTCTAGGGATTCATTCCATGCGTCACGCAATTCACTGATACGCTCGAGAACTTCCTCTATAATCGCGCGATCTTTCTTTATATTTGCTTCCTGTAAGCGATGGTCAAAATAGTTGTACAGACTAGTTAAATTCTGCCCCAATTCGCCGCCGTTATCCAAGTCCAATGCATGGTTTAATTCGCGAATAATAGCTTGAGTTTTGGTGATGTTAGTGTGGATGTTTAGGTTGAAGTCCAACGGATCTTCGTAGTCGAAGGCACGAATAGCCGCACCCAGAAACCGAATGGCTCCGTCAAACAACATAACGACCAGGTTCTCCGGCTTGGCAGAACCCACCGCATTCGCTCGGTAAGCACTTAACTTTTTGGCACTATCCATCTATCCACTCGCAGCACGTTTTATGCCGACAGTGGGGGGAAGCAAAATGGTTTACTAGCAAGAGTACGGGGTAATTATTTCCCTTGCTCGATTTCAGAAGCAATTAGCTTAGCAAATTGAGCAATTGCTGCTGCAGGGGGGTACCTGTCGGCTTGCACATCTTCGCGCAATTCATTCTTGATCTGATCAAAACGTGCCTCGACATCCGACTCAACCCGTGTGAAGTCTGGAGAACGTGTGAGATTGGCCTCCATCGCATCAGTTGGAGTTACCATGTCTACCGAGGCAGACTGCTGACTCTGCGCCTGGGCCATCTTAGCTGGTCCTTGCGCTTGCCTAGAGGCGTTGAGGTTAACTTCTTTCACTTTATCTCAAAATTCCGTTCAGTTTTAGCAATCTGCCCCAAAAACGGGCAAAAAGCAACCTATTTTAGTCAAATTGCTCCCAGATCGGGAGGAGTCGGCGCGGGATTTCTAGGCCCTTCAGGCGTCGATTCGACCGGCGGGGCTGGTTTTGGGCCCACAATATCCGTTTTTCCGGAATGCTTCTGACTGCTATTAGCTTCGGCAGGATTTACTGCGACTTTAGGACTTTTTTTCACTAAAGTGGGGGTCAACTGGGAGAGCGAAAAACGGGCCATTTCCCTAGGGGAATCTAAAACCAGTATTTCGGTAGCTGCGGCCCCATGTGTGGAGTGGTTTTTCCGGATATGCCGACGCAGTGAGTTGGCTACAGGACTTTGACCACCGTCAAAAACTTCGTCCACCGCCCAAATGAGTTCTTCGGATTCCAAATCAAATAAGTGGAGTTTCCACCCCAGAGCGACCGGGGGATAGGCTCTGAAAGTGGTTAGTTCAGCAAAGAGGATTGCCTGGCACCCTGTTTCTTGGCGAATTGTTATCAAAAAATCATGAGGGAGAGGTTCATCGGCATATATGGCCTGCCGATTGAAGAGGCGTTTAAGACGGTCAGGGGTCACTGTGACGACATCAAAGATTCTATTTCTGGAGAATTCCTCATTCAGGATTGGCTGCATAAAGGGCACCCCTCGTTCGGAATCTCGGTTCCCTCGGCTTGGAATGAGAGGGAGTATGGCCACACGGCGCACGTTTCTATTTAATCCAGTAGGGACCATGTACACGTTGCCCACCGTGTAAAATGGACCGATGTATGCACCTTCATTCAGCTTGGATATCTGCTTGCAAGCAATATTACCATATAGGAAACATGCTAGGGCGAAACTTTGTATCAGAATTCTTTTCATGTTAAATTACTTAAAACGTGAGGCCAAAAAACTCATGTCATTGTTAATTTTTGATTGGGCTTGTTCCATATTTACGAAATTTCGAATTAGAGTATCTCGGTTCATCTGGACAAGTCGTTCGTGATCTGAAATCTGTTGATCGATGGATTTAATTTGGCTGGTCAAATTGGTTTGTTTGTTTACCAATGATCCATCGTCATCAAGCAGGGTATCCAGATAGGTATAAATCGACTCGGCCAATCCATGGGTGGTTGTAGTAAACAAGGATTTAACCTGCCCCAAATTTTCACGTAGTGCTGTATCCAAGGTGCTCGAATCTGAAAGAGTGATTTGGTTGGAATAGCCTGTGGTGGAGTAACCAATGGATTCTAGTCGTGTAATGGTGCCGGAGAGGCCTGAGACATCGCCAATGGATGTAGATCTCAAATCTCCCGTGATGGTCATTGCAACCAGTGACTCTCCAGCCAGCACTCCGAGCGTTACCTTGCCATTGGCGTCTGTACTGCTGGATGTCTGTGTTCCGATGAGGGACTGGATCTTGTTAATTTGGCTTATAAAACCACCAATTTTACCCTTAATGGTGTCGGTATCTGCTTTCACCGATACCGTTGAAGTTTCTGGTTTGCTGTTTAGAAAATAGACGTCACCGGATTGTGCGCCGGTGAGATCAACTGCACTACTGCCTGATTCAGCATCTGCTTGGGTTGTATGTAGTGAAAAGCTGCTGCTTGATAGGACACGTACGTAGTAAGTGGAATCGGTTGAGACGCCTCCGGGAACTGTTCCCGGACTATATGTTGTAACTGCTTCCCCAGTGCCATATCCGTGAGAGCTTTCGGTGGTGATGATTTCACCAGAGGTGTTTACACTGCTGATACGGGCTGCTCCATTGCCTTTGGTGGCAGTGGCTTCCAGGCCTTGAATTCCGGAACTATTCTGGTCGATGGTATTGGTTCGGCTTTCTAATGGACCATTATCATTTACCTTATAAAGCAAATTATTTCCTCGTGAAAGGCTTCCGCTGTTGGCGGTGAGCAATCTTGTTTTCGCGAGAAAATCGCCGGATACATCTGTTAGGACCATGCCAATGTCCCCGTCGGTTTTATTGGTGAGCTGGAACCGGTCGTTTACTGGATCATAGTTAGCATAAACACCTGCTTCAGAGCTGTTAATGTTGTCCAGAATGTCTACGATGGTGTCCGTACTGCTCCATGTAATAGTTGTGCCATTAATAGTGAAAGAGCCACTGGAGGCTCCCGCTCCATCGGTGAAGTTTGCTTCGGCTGGAGTTTGACTTAGGTTCATTCCTCCCAGTTTTTCAGAACTGGTAATGCTGCTGGTTCCATTGGCATTAAGGCGTAACGCTTGGAGAAAGTTACTGGTATCAGTAGCACTGCCGAGAACAAGAGAACTTGAATCGGTAAGGGTTACCAGATCGTTGCTTATCGAATAATCGAAACTACCTCCCACAGCGGTTTTAATGGCCGCCAAGGTGGTGGTGATTGAATCGTCAGTACTAACAGTAATCTGTTGGCCTTGAACTGTGACCGTCCCAGCTGTGACTGGAATGGAAAAGCCGGCTGAACTCATCGCTGTACTGGTTCCTACCGCAGCTCCAACATCGGAGGCTCCGAGTTGCTTGGCAGCGGTCGCCAGCTGGTATATTTCAAATTTATAGTCGCCTGAAGAGGTACCTGCAGTGGCCGTGGCGGACAGATGGTCCTTGCTGCTGCTGACCTTGCGGGTATCGAAGAAATCTGTACCCTTTAGCTCTTCAGCCTTGGATTTTAAAGAGGATAGTTCGGATTTTAGGCGGGTATAAGCTTCGTTTTTTGATCTAATCCCTGACTGCTCCACTCGCATGCGGCGTTGAGGAGCCCGCTCAATATTAGCGAGCTGTTCCACCATGCTCTTCCAGTCAAATCCGGAAGCCAAACCTGATACGTTCAAGTCCATACCTGTAAGCGGGGGATGTCATATAACCCCGTCTGGACACAGCAGGATAAATGCCAGAAAACGGATTAATAGATGCAGTCCAGATGAATGGACTGACCGCAGGAGCAATTGACTTGTACGCTTTTAACTGTGTCTCCATCGCGTTCAAAAGCGATGGTTGGTTGACCTTCGGGGGGAGCGTCCAATGGGTGCAATTTGATTTCTGGAAGGGCTACTCGTGCAGGGGCATTTTTTATGATTACCTGAATCGAGCCGAGGATCGAATCCAGGGCGCCCCCAGTAATCTGATCTTGGAGAATTTGCCTGAGTTGCGTTTCGATATCATGCGTTTCGGCGGGAGTCACTGGGGCGGGCTCGCCTGGGCCATTTCCGCCCTCCAGTTTTGTTCCTCCATGGAGAACAAATTGAGGGGTTGAGGAGGCCTCTAGCCCATCATCGAATGGAATAAAACTGCCCGAGCTCATCTCAAGTATCCATTTGTCCCGGACGGACCATGATGCTAACTCGGTTGTGGTAGGGATGATCGAGGTTGTTTAGCTTATCTTTGAGCGGTTGCTTATGTCCGTGCCCTGTTACTTTGTTGAATTGTTGTGGTTTCACTCCCTCCTTGGACATTAATTTTCGTACCTCCAGAGCGCGTGCGGTGGAAACAGTCCACTCATCTTTGCCTTCCTGATCACTTTTGAAGGATTTATTGGTGTGTCCTCCAACCTCAATGAGGGTTGATTTACGACTGTCGTGCTTAGCTAACGTCCAGGAGACTATTTGAAAAAGCACTTTTCCATATTCAGTCATTTTGGCTTCCATGCCCTTTTCATCCTTGAAGAGACGCCGGCTTGGATCATTGAAAAACTCAATTAGCAACCCCTCGTCTGTCATTTGGACACGCAAGGTCTTCATGTCGATGTAATTTGGATTTTCGACGAAGGCGCGAACCAGGTCGTCATTGAGTCTTCGTACATGTTCCAGTGGAACGGCGGAGGCGTTGTCAAAATGCGCGCGCTTGGCACGGATTAGATCAGCGTTTTCAATTGGAATAATGCCGACCGACTGTTTTGTGACGGACTTGAATCGTGTCCGGAAATATTGTTGTACGTTACCTTTGATTTTCTCGTCCTGACTCAGAATCCACAGTACCAGAAAAAGGGCCATCATCGCAGTTACAAAATCCGCGTAGGCCACCTTCCATGCTCCTCCTCCTCCTGCTGCCATATTGCTGGTATTCTCCTATTTAGGGGTGTTATTCAGACTGGGGTCACCCGCCACCAGATTTGAGTAATGTTTCAAGATCACCGGAACCCATGCGCACATCCTCGCCTAATTCACGTCGACCAACTTCGCATGCCACTAGGGGAGGGAGGCCATTGGCGAAACTGATTACTGCGGATTTGATGACCTTCATATATGTCATTTCTGCGTGTCCGTTAAAGTCCGCATTTGTTGCTATTGGTCCGATGACACAGTATGAGCCAAAAATTCCGAAGAATGTGCCCGCCAAGGCAGTTGCAATACCTTGACCAACAACGGCGGTATCTCCACCGATTTTAAACATCATCACCACAATAATACCCAATACCGCCGCCACAATTCCAAAGGCGGGGAGAGAGTCAGCTACTTTGGTCATCACTAGTACTGGGCCATGGTGTTCCTCCTCCATGGTATGGAGGCTGCGAGCCATGAGGGGTTCGAGTTGGTCGGGTTTAATACGACCATCAACAATGGGTTTCAGTCCGTCGGCGAGATACTCCAAGGCGTGGTGGTTGCCGTGAAAATTAGGATACTTTTGGAATAATGCGCTGGCTTCGGGATTCATGACATGTTCTTCAAGTGCAATCATGCCACCTTTCCTGCCCAGCTGAAA